>JANYEF010000434.1 GCA_025363325.1 Nitrospira sp.
ATCCGTCAAGCAAGCAGACGAATCGCCGCAGATCCTCAGGATGGTCGGCGACGGTGGAGGACCTGCAAATCTGTTGACAAAATGAAAGGTATGGCATACATCCAACACTATACGTATAGGTGTCGTAGTACCCTCTCATACCGACAGGCCTGTTGGGTGAAGTGTGGTTGTCGGCATCTGTCGCAGGTACCATGCTAAGCAGGCTGCGGAAAAACTATTGAGGTATACAAGAACTTCAATGGTCCGCACGTGTGGTACAACAAAATATACTTCTGTAAGGATGATCAAAAAGGCTGTCCAGCAAGGCCGCAGCGAGCGAAGGGCCGAGGCGTACTCTCTGGAGTACGTTGAAGGTCTGAGCGATGCGAGAACGAAGCTGGCGGACTTTTCCAGCATCCTGTTAGTGGGAGGGGAGGTTCGCATGAAAGCAGGGTGGATGGCGGCGGTCGTAATGATCGGCACAGTATCAATGGTCGGCTGCGTCAGTCAAAAAAAGTATGAAGAGGCGATGTTCGATGTCGATTCGGCGAAGTCCGAGTTGGAGCGGACACGCGCGCAGAAGAATGCCTTGGAACAGCAAGTAAAGACCCTCAAGGATCTCAATGTGAAATTCGGGAGCGAAGCCCAGGTCGCACACGACGAGCTTGAGCGTATTCAACATGGCCGCGACAAGGAACGTGGCAGTGTCGAGGGTCGGGCCAAGGATCTCGAAGACCGTGTGAAGCAGCTCTCCTTCCAGAATCGGGCTATGCGTCAGGAATATGGGGATGTGAAGCAGCATAACGAAACCCTCAAGTCCCTGGTTGCTCGCTATCAGAAAGAGTTGAAAGATCAGTCACGTTCCGTGACAGGAACTCTCGTACCCTCAGTCCCATCCCCGAGTGCCCCTTCTGTCGCGGTGCCTGTTCCCCCGGCGATGAAGGCCACTCAGTCCATGCCTTCCTCCATGAACGTCAATAAGGCGTCTGCCGGCGATCTGGTGCTCGTGCTTGGTCTCTCCAAAGACGTGGCGGATCGCATTGTGACGAATCGTCCGTATCGGGTGAAGGGTGAATTAGTGGCCAAGAACGTGGTGCCCAAGGACACCTTTGATACGATCAAGGATCGCATCAGCGTCAGTCCCTAATCGGAACCATGGGCCGACAAGTCTGACAGGCCGTCCGCCACTCGGCGGACGGCCTGTTTGTTTTTCCAGAGCCGAATGGAAGCCGCTTCAGCCAGGTGATTCCCTTCAGCCTTGTTGATACAATGCACTGCAAGTAGGCGAGGGAATTGGAGAATGAGTCGATGCGCCGTGCCGTCCTGATCATTAGTGTCCTGGCCGTTGGATTAGCGATTGGAGGCTATGTCTTCTTCAATGGGGAGCGCAAAGCCCCAGTTCGATATCGGACCGCCACAGTCGAGCGAGGCCCCGTCATTTCGCTCGTGACTGCGACGGGAACGATCAATCCTGTCGTCTCGGTTCAGGTTGGGACACAGGTGTCCGGCATGATCAAGAGCCTGCATGCCGATTTCAATTCGGTGGTCAAGGCTGGCGATGTCGTGGCCGCGATCGACCCCGAACCGTTCAAAGCCCGTCGCGATCAAGCTGCCAGCAATCTTGAAATGTCGAAAGCGAATGTCGCAAGGGCCAAAACTGATCTGGCTCAACGCAAGCGCGAACTGGATCGGGTGAAATCGCTGGTGGCGCAGCAGTTCGTTTCTCAGAACGACGTCGACGTCGCAGCGACGAATTTCCAGGCGGCTGAGGCGCAGGTGAACGTGGCAGGGGCGCAAGTGAAACAGGCCGAGGCGGCGCTGAGTGCCGCAGAGTTGGACTTGAAGTACACCGTCATTCGCTCGCCGGTGAACGGGATTGTGGTCGCCAGAAACGTGGAGGTCGGTCAAACGATCGCGGCCAGTTTTGCCACACCGAACCTCTTCTTGATCGCACTCGATCTGACGAAGATGCAAGCCGATACCAATGTTAGTGAGTCGGATATTGGGGGTATCACCGAAGGGAAGGAGGCAACCTTTACAGTCGATGCGTATCCAGGGTATCAATTTGCCGGCTCGATCCGTCAGGTTCGTCTTGCACCGATCAATGTGCAAAATGTGGTGACCTATAACGTCGTGGTCAGCGTCGATAATCAGGACCTGCGCCTGAAGCCGGGGATGACCGCGAACGTCTCCATCGTTGTGGCTCAACGAGACGCCGTGCTCAAAGTACCGAATGCCGCGTTGCGATTCACACCCCCGACTGCGGGGCAGGCCGATCGCACCACGCTTGACGGTAAGCCGACCAAAGAGAAGGGGGCAGAGCAGGCAGCAGGATCCGTGAGAGGGACCATGGTGCCAAGTCGCACAATCTGGAAACAAGGACCGTCCGGGGAGCTCGAGCCCATTCGCGTCCAAACGGGTATTTCTGATGGGTTGGCTACGGAGATATTGTCGGAGGAGTTGCCTGAAGGCACGCTGGTGGTCGTGGGGATCGACCGACCCAAAGGCGATCGGAGTGGCAGCGATCTGCCTCCAGGGTTTGGGTCCGGCGGACAGCGGGGCTCCTCGCGCAATCGTGGAATGTAGCTACTCGTGAAGCGTCCCTCGCAGGACGATTGACGATTTGTGCATTGAATCAGTGTTTCATTAGAAGTCTCGCAAATCGTCAATGGCTCAATGAATACATCGTTAATTTCTCAGACAATGAATCGATTCATATGCCGGTTGGTGTTTCACGTTTCACGCTTCACGTTTCACGAGAAACGCCGATGAGTTCGCTGATCGAATGCGAAGATGTGTGGAAGATCTATCGGGTCGGCGACGTGGAAGTCCAGGCCTTGCGCGGCCTGAGCCTCACGATTGAACAGGGTGAATTCGTCGCCATCATGGGGTCTTCCGGTTCCGGTAAGTCCACTCTGATGAATATTCTGGGCTGCCTCGACCAACCGACGAAGGGGCACTATCGGTTGAACGGGATAGAGGTGGGCAATCTGAAGCCCGATCATTTGGCCGGAATCCGAAATCAGCAGATCGGGTTCGTTTTTCAGAGCTTCAATCTCATTCCCAGAACCAGCGCGCTCGAAAATGCGCAGCTTCCGCTGTTCTATCGAGGGCTTTCGCTCAAAGTGCAACGGGCGCAGGCCGCAGCGGCGTTAGGGCGGGTGGGGCTGCAGGGCAGAGAGCACCATTATCCCACCCAGTTGTCCGGAGGACAGCAACAGCGCGTGGCGATCGCACGGGCGCTGGTCACGTCGCCCTCGTTGCTCCTTGCCGATGAGCCGACCGGCAACCTCGATACCCAGTCGAGCCAGGAAATTATGAAAATCCTGGAAACGCTTAATCGAGATGAAGGGATTACGATTATTTTGGTGACGCACGAGGTAGATGTCGCAGCCTATGCCGCGCGCCAAATCGTGATCAAAGACGGACAAGTATTAAGCGACTGCGTAACCAAAGCGCGGCCAAGGTCCAGCCCAGTTGAGGCATAACCCGCATGATTCATGAACGCTTCTGCTACAATCGCCGATGCTTGGCTCAAGCGAGACGGGCGAGACTGGCGGGAAAAGCGCGACTGGCAGGGAAAGGGCTCACACGTCACGCGAGTCTCGCTCTCGCGCTTGTCGCGCGCCACTCCATCATTTCGCGACGAACCGTCATGAATAATGAGGCCTAGATGTCGGCGTTTGTGTGGCTCACAATTCTCACCGCGCTGCGGATCTTGGCGCGAAATCGGTTGCGTGCCGGTCTCACGATGCTCGGGATTGTCATCGGCGTGGCGGCGGTCATCGCGATGGTGAGCATCGGTGAGGGCGCCAAGCGGGCCGTGCAAGCGCAGATTGCGACGATGGGCACGAACGTCATCATCATCTTTCCCGGAGTGACCTCTGCGAGCGGCGTACGAGGAAGTCAGGGGAGTGCCGTGACGCTTACCGTGTCCGACGCCTTGGACCTGAAAAAACGCATCCCGTTGCTGGCCGATACCGGGTGGACCAGGCGCGATGTCATGCAAATTGTTTATGGGAACCGAAACTGGAACGGACCGATCAACGGCGTCTCACCGAGTTACCTCACTATTCGGGACTGGTCCCTTACGAGTGGAGCTCCCTTCACTCAGACGGACTTGGATACTGCCGCCCGAGTTGCGCTCATCGGCCAAACGATCGTGGGGAATCTGTTTGAGCCAGGCGAAGAATCGGTGGGGGCAGTGATTCGCATCAAGAACGTGCCATTCCGTGTCATTGGAGTTCTTGCGCCTAAAGGCCAGTCTGCGCAAGGGTCCGACCAAGACGATGTGATTTTCATCCCCTTCAGCACGGCAGAACGGAAGGTGTTCGGGACGTCATTTGTCGGGTCCGTCGGGGCGATGTTCGGCTCGACCGATCAGGTCGAGGATTTGCCGATGGCTGCTGAGCAGATTCGAGAGGTGTTGCGGGCGCGGCACCGGCTTCAGACGGAGCAGGAAGACGATTTCACGATCCGGACGCAGGTCGATATCGGGAAGGTCCAGGAAGTTACCAGTGAGACCTTGACAATGATGTTGTTTGCCATTGCTTCCGTGTCCCTGTTAGTCGGTGGCATCGGGATCATGAATATCTTGCTCGTGTCCGTGACGGAACGGACGAGAGAGATCGGGGTCCGTATGGCGGTGGGAGCCAAACGCCACCATATCATGATGCAGTTTTTGATCGAGGCCATGACGTTGAGCCTGGTGGGCGGTGCATTGGGTATCATACTGGGGGTTACCGGGGCCAAGTTGACGACGTTGATTGCCGGCTGGCCGACCATCATCTCCAGCAACGTCATCGTAATCGCGTTCCTCTTCTCACTCGTGGTCGGCCTGTTCTTCGGATTGTACCCTGCCAACAAGGCCGCTCGCATGAATCCTATCGAAGCGCTCCGGTACGAGTAGGCCTGGAACTTTCCGGTGACGCTTGTCCTGCACGGTGCGTTAGGCTGCGCGACTCGCCTTCCCTAACTCTGATGTGACCACACGTTCAATGGAGCGTGTAGAGGGCTGGGCCTGATTGGCGAGATCGATCATGAGCGGATGTCGGTATGGGCTGCCTGTCTCGTCATAGGTTAACGCGACGATCGGTTGATGGAGGGTGGCGGGATTAATCGTGGTGATCATCCCTCGTTCCTTCGTGTTGAGTTCCACGAAGCTGTAGACGGGGTAGATGCCGACCAGCTTGATGAACAGGGACACGAGACCAAGGTCGAGGCGGCCAAACTCTCCTTCTTTGAATAGTTGTTGAATTGCCGCGTGGGAAGGCAGCGGTCGGAGCCCCCCGAATCCGGTTAGTAGCTCATCGTATCGATCCGCGATCGCCACAATGCGGCTCGCTTCCGCTGTGGAGCCTGCCGATGTTTCGGAGGGATAGCCTTGCCCATCGGGTGTGACATGGTGTTCGGCCGCTACTTGGCGAACCGTCTGGGAGAAATCTCGTTGCGCCTCAATCGCAATGGCGCCGAGCCGTGGGTGATGGTGAAAGGCCGCCAGGTCTTCACCGGAGAGCGAAGTCGATGTGCGGAACAGATGGCGGGGAAGTTGTAACAGACCGATGTCATGCAGTAACGCGCCAGTGGCCAACTCGTGGAGTTTCATCAGATCATAACCGAGCGTTTGGCCGATAATCATCGCCAGCGTGCAGACGGTGAGGCTATGGTTGTTGAAGGAGTCGTCGAGATGCCGACCGTGGCTCATCGCCATGAATGTAGCGTGGGTGCTAAGGGTCCGTGTGACGATGGTGATTTCCTGTACGGCTTCGTTGACCGGTCCCGGCCTTGCGGTGCCCGTTTTGCTGATTTTGTCGAAGACGGTTTTGACCGACTGCGCGAGTTTGTCACGCGTCTCTCGAGCCACCGTGAGCTCCTGGCTCAGTGTTCCAAGTGAGCGGGGCGCATCGTGGGCTTGGGATACTTGGGTGGAGGTGCGTAAGCCAATCGTGTGAAGGGTCGCTTCCGCAATCTGTAAGGACGTGACGTCGAGCCCTTTGGAGAGGTCAATATCCACGGCGTGGATATTGGACCGCCGCAAGCGCTCAATCTGCTCTTCAGTTTTAACCGGAAACCGGTGTCTGAGAAAGGGGGTCCGGAACCACGAGCCGTCGATACCTGCCACATACATCCCAACCCGGAGTTGACACAGAGGTATACGCTTCCGCATTCCGCACCTATCGATCATGAAGTGGGTATGGGGCAAGAACCGACAACCTCTTATCGGTTCGCGCTGCTCAGATCTTGAATCCGAGCAGCCTGCATTATTATGGCCGAGCGAGGCTGGTGGGATCGGCGAGGCGGATGAGGGTTGATCTGGTTCATCTAGTCTGTCTTGTTCATCTGGTTAGTCTGGTTCAACCAAACAAACCAAATAATCAAGAGAGACCAGCCGGTCCTCGCGCTTCACGCGCCACAGACCGTCTCGCATGGGGAAATGCGTGTCTCGGCATGTCGGGGTCGGGCGGGTGAGTGAGAAGAGCGACTTTTTAGTAGCCACCTAGGAGCTGGACGCAGGTGCCAAATACACTTCGATGCGAGGGTTCTCCTTATCGATGTGTTTGTAGAGGTGGGTTTCGATGATGCGGTTGTCGTTGATGCCGAGTCCCTCACAGAGGGCATCCTGCGCGATCTTGAGCCCGCCATCGACGTCTCGTCGTAGGGCCGAGGTAAAATAGAACCGGATGGATAGGGCGAGCCACTCCGACTGGAGTCGTGTGAGTAGGGTAGCCCGGTGAGCGGACTGTGCCACCTTCAGCCACACGAGTTGTCCTACCTGGGACTTATAGGCGCGACCAGCCGACGAGAGCAATCGTCGGCCGTTCACTGTGGCATATTGATGGTTCACGCTGGGAGGCACCGGGAGGGTTAAGGTTACCGCATGACTCTCGGTCGATGTGTGTAATGATGGAGGTGTAGGCATGTGGGACCCCCGAGCCCCTCTCGGTGCAGTAGGTGGCACCACGACCTTCTTGTCAGGATTCCGGTAGGAGGTCATGCGCACGGCACGTGGAGAGGAGGGAAGCCGGGTCGGGCGCCGAAACGTAGGCATGCGCGCGAGTTTACAGGAGATTGAGGATTTTGGACATGTTCTGCTCGTACCGCTCTTCAGATTGGGCGATATAACGACGCCACTTGCTTGGATTCCAGATCTCCATGCGATGGTACAAGCCCACCAGAATGATTTCCTGGTCCTCATCCAACGGAATAATTTTTCTGAGCCGACTCGGAATCAGAATGCGTCCGGCTTTGTCGATCTCTGATGTGCCGGCTTCTGACACAACGAAGTGCATGAACAGTCGACTCTGGTCTTCATCGAGCGTGGCTTTTGTCCGTTCGAGAACTTTTTCCCATTCTTTCATGGAGTAGATGAGCGTCGATTCCTCGGGACCTTTAAGGAAGACGACGGCCTGTCCCTCCGACTCGACCTGCTCACGGATCGGCGAGGGGACGATAAACCGCCCCTTCTCATCCACTTTGCACAGGTATTCACCAGCGAACATCAATGTATCATGTCCTTTACGACGCCAGCGTGGCTCTGGTGCGATCGCGAATCCACTGCTCCAGATCCGAGCGTACGAAGCGCCATTCTTTTCCAAGCTTGAAGGCGGGAATCTGGCGACTCCGTAGGTAGCGATAGAGCGTCCGCGGGGTGATCTTGAGATAACGGCAGGTCTCCTCCGCCGTCATCAGCTCGCTCTTGGGCTCTTTGGCCATTGAAGAACCTGGTTCGATAGGGATCCATATGCCTCACGAGGCTTCGGATACTGTTGCCAGGGTAGGGAAACTGGAGCAATCTGTCAAGTGAAAATACATGACAATGCCTGTCACGGCCTGTCAGTGCTATCCGATTCTATGGCGCCGGTCTCGTCTGATTCCATCGCCTCTGAGAGATCGTCACCGAGGTCCTCACCCATCTCCTCGCCCATTGTTTTGATGAATCGAGCCATGCTCTGTGGATCGTTTTCATCGAGTCCGGCCAGATTGCTGGGATCCGCCAAGGCTTCGAGGCGAGCCTCTTCGGATTTCGGCGAGGCAAATCGAGACATGATTCGTTCAACCCGTGCGCTCGTGCAATGGGAGCAGGCTGCCGGAGCCTGATTGGCCAGGCTCAATACAAGGACCGTGCTGCGCTTCTTACAGTCGAGGCAGCGATATTCGTATAACGGCATTGATCATATTCCTATTCCAATGGACGTCAGGAGTTGTGCCGCCTGTTCGGCCAAGAGACGATCCGGCACCAGGCTCGTATCGACCGTCCTGGCCAGCGTCAGGGCAAAGACGGGTCCGGTGCCGGCTTTTCGTAGGGCCTTTGCGCATTCATTCAGCGTTGTGCCGGTAGTGAAGACATCATCCACGAGGAGAATGCGCTTCTCCGTGAGGTCCTGTGGCCTCCGGACGGCAAATGCTTTCCGTAGGTTTTTTAACCGTGCCTGTCTCATTAAGGTGGTTTGAGGATCAGTGGCGGTGATTCTGACGAGGTTCGTGGCCGAAACCGGGCGGACCATATGATGGCTGAGCTGATCGGCCAGCAGCAAGGATTGGTTAAATTCACGTGCGCGTAAGCGGGCCGGGTGTAAGGGCACAGGGATAATGATGTCGACGTCGATCTCGCCTGGCAGGGCGCTGATCATGAGGCGCGCGAGTGGCCGTGCCAGTGTATGTTTGCCTCGATACTTGAATGAACAGATGGCTTCCCGCAGCGGCGGAAGATAGGGGAAGAGGGTCCAGGCCCGTTGGAAATCCGGCGGCCGTTGTTGACAGTTTTGGCAGTGATGGTCCGGTGTATAGGTTGTGGCCGCTGGCGAGACAAACGGCTGATCGCAGCGGGCGCAAACTGGCTGCTGGAGGGGGCGGATGGTTTGCCAGCATGCGGTACAGAAGCAGGGCACCGGGTCAGTGCTGAGTGAGGTACCACATGCAAGGCATTCCACTGGCAATACAAACCGGAGAGCCTGACGGCACCATCCGATGAGCCGATCCTGTGTATCTACACGTAACATCGCAGGGGAAGCGCTCCAATCAACGTGTGTGTGCGCTTCTTCTATGAGAATGTGCCGCGCCTGTCAAGGTTGTTGCTCTGTAAATGGTTGTGATATACGAAGGCAGCAGGATGAGGCGCGAGCGATGCGCGATGGGCGCGAAAAGCAGGAAGGGTAAGATTCAAAGTTCGAAGTTCGCGGTTCGAAGTTCCGAAAACCTCAAACTTTGACCTCGAACCCTCGCGTCGCGCCTTTCCCGCGGCGATTCTGGGGCCAGGGTATGGATGGAGAAGTAGACCACCATGGTGACATTCGACCAGGTGTCGAAAATTTATGAGCGGGGTGGCGATACCATCACCGGGCTCGATCAGGTCACGCTCGAAGTGGCGCATGGAGACTTCTGTGCGTTTATTGGTCCTAGCGGCTGTGGGAAGAGTACGTTGCTCAACCTGGTTGCCGGATTGGATGTGCCGACCTCTGGGGATATCCTCCTCGGAGGACGGTCAACCAGTCGATTCACGGGCGACGACTGGACGAGGGTCAGGCGGGAAACAGTCGGGATTGTCTTCCAGGCATTCCATTTGATTCCCGGGTTGACGGCAGCGGAGAATGTCGCGTTTCCCTTGTTGCTGCGCGGAGAGCGAGGGGCATCGGTCCAAGCCCGCGTCGAGGAGGTGCTCGAGTTGGTCTCGATGACAGCACGACGACACCATCGTCCGAGCGAGCTCTCGGGCGGGGAGCAGCAGCGTGTGGCGATTGCGCGAGCGATCGTGCATCAGCCCCAGATCATTCTCGCCGACGAGCCGACCGGCAATTTGGATTCCCAGCATGGGGCCGAGATCATTGTCCTCCTTCGGTCGCTCGTTCAGCGTTTTCGCCAAACCATACTGTTGGTCACCCACAGCACCGCGGCTGCGGAGGCTGCCGATTATGTCTGGGCCATGAAGGATGGGCAGCTTATGACGAGGACGCAGAATGAGCCAGTCACGGTAGGAGCGTGATGGATCTTTCGATTACCATTGCCGGTGTGCGATTTCCCAGTTGTTTCATGAATGCCTCGGGGGCCCTCTGCGTCACGCGTGAAGAACTGCTGGCCCTTGGCCGATCTAGTGCCGGAGCCATCGTCACCAAGTCGATGACGGTTGAGCCTCGCGACGGCAATCCGACACCCCGGTACTATGGATTTCCTGGTGGGTCCATCAACTCCATGGGTTTGCCGAATCTCGGATACAAAGCGTACGCTGCGCTCATTCCTGAATTGAAAGCGCTTGGAAAGCCGGTGATCGCCAGTGTGGCGGGTCTCTGTGAAGACGATTTTCCGATGATTGCGGCCACGATCAATGCGGCGGAGCCCGACTTGATCGAAGTCAATCTCTCTTGTCCCAACATTCCAGGCAAACCGCAGATCGGATATGATGCTGAAGCCTCCGAGCGACTGCTGAAGCGGGTTCGCAAGGTGATCACGGTTCCGATGGGGGTCAAGTTGCCTCC
>JANYEF010000451.1 GCA_025363325.1 Nitrospira sp.
GCCGGGTCATGCACGATTTCTTGTAAGACAGACTCGATCATCAGTCCGCCGAACAGCCAGTTGCCGAATGAGACGAGCCAAGACGGCGCACTGGTTTCTAAGGCGCGCCTGACTGACGGACTGGTGAGTTTCTCCATGACATGTTGTGGCAGCCCGTCGATAAGGACGAGCTTGGCAACGCGAGTGGGGTGCGCGAGCACCATGCCGATGGCCAAGCCGGCGCCCATGGAATTGCCGACTAACGTGGCCTGCGGGATCTTCACGCCATCCATGAATCCGACAAAGAAATCCAACATCTGATCTGGTCGGTAGTCGATCTCAGGTTTATCGGATAGCCCGGCGCCCGGCAAATCCAGCGTGAGAACACGGAAGTGCTGCGACAGCGCGTGCTGCTGATGTTCCCATTGCCACATCGATCCTCCGAAGCCGTGGATCAGGATGACCGGTGGGCCTGTGCCCACATCCAGATAGGCGATCCGCTGGTCGTGGACGAGGACGGTTTTGATCGATATGCGCTCGATGGCGTCGAACTGCGCCGGAATCGACGATGGAGACGAGCAGGCAGTCATGATGTGACACAACAGGATGAAGGCTAGCAGCGCAATGTGCGGCTGTCTGCATGCACGACCGAAGGCACGCGGGCCTATCGGACTACTCCAGCTTGATAACTGTTTCATCCGTCTTCACGTTGTCGCCTTCGGCGACCAGGATGGCGATGACTGTCCCGTCGATCGGCGCCGGAACCTGACTTTCCATCTTCATGGCTTCGATGATCAGGAGGGGGTCACCGGCCTTGACCACGGCATCAATCGCGACGAGTACTTTGACGACGCGACCGGGCATCGGGGGGGCCACGTCTCCTGGTTTGGACGGCCTGGGCCGTTTGGGTTTGACACCGGTACCAGTGCCAGGTGCTTCCGGCACTCCGGCCAGGATCTCCTGGATCGGCTCCAACGAGACTTCTTCGAGTTTGTCGTTGACTCGGATGTAATAGGGTTTGCGGCCATCGACCTTCCGCCCGGAACCGGACACCTTCACATGGTAGGTCTCGCCGTGGACCGTGACGTTGAATTCGGCGGGGGCCAAATGAAGTTCAGTGGCCGCAGCCGGTCCACTGGGCAAGAAGCTTTCGAGGGGCTCCAGCATCAGGTCCCCCTTCTCGCGCGCCTCAAAGAAGTCTCGCGCGATGGTGGGGAATAGAGTGAACGAGAGCTGATCTTCCACCGTTGCGGCCGAGGCGGGCAGATCTTTTTTGGTGGCCTCGAGTTCAGGCTCCAATCGATCGGCAGGCCGCGTCTTGATCGGCTGGTCGTCCCCGATCGCGCGGGCCATGATGTCGTGATCGAGGGGCCCCGGTGCCCGCCCGTAGAGTCCGAGAAAGTAGTTCTTGGTTTCCGTGGTGATGACTTTGTACCGTTCGCCCGTCAGGACGTTGAGCGTGGCTTGGGTGCCCACGATCTGACTCGTCGGGGTGACGAGCGGGGGATAGCCCATTTCCTTTCGGACGCGCGGCACTTCATCCAGGACTTCTTTCATCCGATCGAGTGCATTCTGCTCGGTCAGTTGCGCGGCGAGATTCGAGAGCATGCCGCCGGGAATCTGCGAGGTGAGGATCTCGGCATCGACCCCGGTGAACTCGCTTTCGAACTGCCGGTACTTTCGGCGAACGGTGCGAAAGTGTTCGGTGATCGGGAGGAACGACGCGAGATCCAGCCCTGTGTCGTACGGAGTGTTACGCAGGGAGGCCACCATGGTTTCCGTCGACGGATGCGAGGTGCCGCCGGCTAACGGCGAGATGGATGTATCCAGCATGTCGAGACCGCCCAGGATCGCCATGAGGGAGGTCATCGAGGCCATCCCCGAGGTGTAGTGTGAATGCAAATGGATCGGGACCTTTACCGCCGCTTTGATCCGGCGTATGAGGTGATAGGCATCAAGCGGCGCCAAGAGCCCGGCCATGTCTTTGATGCAGAGCGTGTCGGTTCCCAAATCCTCCAGCTGTTTCGCCATGTCGACGAAACGGTCCACGCTGTGGACGGGACTGATGGTATAGCTAATGGCGGCTTCGACATGTTTGCCGCAGGCTTTTACTTCGCGCATGGCCCGTTCGACGTTGCGGACATCGTTCAGTGCATCGAAGATGCGAAAGACGTCGATGCCATTGGCGGCGGACCGTTCGATGAACCGTTCCAGCACATCGTCGGCATAGTGCCGATATCCGACCAAATTCTGCCCGCGGAGCAGCATTTGGAGCTTGGTATTGGGCATGGCGGCGCGCAGCGCGCGGAGCCGTTCCCATGGATCCTCCTTGAGGAAGCGCAGGCATGTGTCGAAGGTGGCGCCACCCCAGACCTCAAGCGACCAATAGCCGACGGCGTCGAGCTTTTGGGCGATGGGCAGCATGTCCTCCGTCCGCATACGCGTGGCGAGGAGCGACTGATGGCCGTCGCGCAAGGCAACATCGGTGATCAGGATGGGCTTACCCGCCGCCGGTTGGATCGTCAGCTCTGGCCCGCTACGGGCACGTGTCTTTGACGTCCGGACGGCTGGTCCGGCTGTTCGCTTCTTGGAGGCCTGTGTTTGTGAGGGTCGTCGTGTCGCCATGATGTCCTGATCTGCTCGTTAGCTCGTTATCGGATCATTGGGGTTGATGGGCAGCTGTTTTGCTACAGCCCTTCGTAGGCGGCGATGGCTGCGGAAAGTGCCAGTACCAGATCCTCCGGCTCCACAAAATCGTCGTAGTTGAACAGCTCAGGATGCGTCTCCAGATAGGAGGTGTCGAAATGTCCTGCCATGAAGTCCTGGTC
>JANYEF010000501.1 GCA_025363325.1 Nitrospira sp.
GGTGGTCGTGTATTCCCCTGCGATGGAATTGCACACCGGAAATCGCCTGCATTGAATGGATCCACGAACAGGCGCAGCCGGAAGGCTGAGTTTCGGAGTTCGAAGTTCTGGGTTCGAAGTTCTGAATACCTCGAACGTCGAACTCTCCCCTGTACCTCTCGTCCTGCTTTTCTCGCAAGTCTCGCACGTCTCGCGCGTTCGAACGATTTCATGACTGCTTGATCCGCTCCAACGCCTCTTTCGATCGACTCCTGACGGTTTGATCCCAATCCTCCTTCATGGCAGTCGTCAGTTTCTCCTTCGCCTCACTCGCGCGCAAGCGGCCCAATCCCAACGCCGCGCTGGAACGTACATAGGCGTGGTCGTCTTCCATCGCCTTCAGCAGCAAGGGAACGACTGTCGCATCGTTCAAGACGCCAAGGTAACTGGCCGACATCCCGCGAATCCGGTGCTGTTTGTCACCCAGCGCCTGCTGCAACGTCGTCGCGAAGAGGTCTCGTAACACGGGCGTCACAGATTCCAACCCTGTGGCGCGGTACTCATTCACTTCAATCAGTGCAAAGGCGATCTCCAGCTTCTTCTCCTGTACCGTAGCCCGTTCGAACGCGGCCACTAACTTCGCGCGTTCACGCCGTTGCGCCCTGCGGCGGTTGAACGCCCGAACCAACAGAAACAGCCCCGCCGCGATCACCAACCCCGCGAACGCCATGGGGATGGCTTGATCGATCACATAGTCCTGGGTATCGAACGACAAACGCTTCCACACCCAGACGCCGGTAATGACGACACCGACGAGGATCACGATGGCAACCAGATTGGTCTGACCTGATTCAGAACGAGTGCTCATGGGGAAAGCATCATAGCAGGATGCTGAAAAAGTCCGCCAGCGGCAAAGCCCGTGGCAGGGAGAAGGGACTGGTCTTTCTGGTCTATTCGGTCTGTCTGGTTCATTTGCTTGAACAAGACTAACCAGATAGACCAGACTGATTCACCCCGTCTCGCACCTCCCGCGTCACCGTCCATAGGCACGCGGGGGAAGACTATTTAGCCCGCCATTTTCCTTTCAGCCCTGCAACCAAGTTTTAGGCGACGGCTTCAAGGCCACGTTCTTGCACCAGGTGCAGCAACTTAAGGGCGGTTCCAGTGGGCCGCTTTTGGCCGATCTCCCACTTCTGCACCGTCGAAACGCTTGTGTTCAGGAGGCGGGCAAACACTGCCTGGCTAACCCGTGAGGACTCGCGGATATGTTTGATTTGCTTCGGCCTCAGCGGCGAAACCGGCGGCAGGCACAGTCGGTTGAGTTCGCGTAGCGTGACCTGACCCATCACGCCCGCCCTGTGCAGTCCCTTGGCCGTGTCGTGGACGGCTTCAAGAATGGCTGATTTATTTTTTCTCATCGCAATACACCTCCATCAATTCCTCTGCCCGCTGTGCCTGGCCAAGCGCCTGCGCCGTCAGTGACAACAGGTACGCGGCCAGTTGCTTCAACGCGTCTTCTTCATCCTTATCGATGTTGCTGCGCTCGTTCTTCGGGAAGCCGTACACGAACACCCAGCGGGTTCCCTTGTTGCTGGCGGCCAGCGTGCGAAATCCGCCACGCTTCCCCTGTCCAGGCCGCGCAATCCGTTTTTCCAGCAGCCCGCCGCCGAGATCAGCGTCATACAGCCCTGCCGTCATTTCACGCACGGCGGTACACAGGCTGGGCGTGGTCAGTCCTTGTTTGCGCGCCCAGCGATCAAACCATCGGGTCTTGTACACCGCCATGCCACATCTCCCACAGTTCACTATATAGCACTAAGTGCTATGCGAGCAAGTCAAACTTACGTCCCGCAATCCGTTACAGCATCCCCACTTGTGCGAGCGCCACGCGCCCATCGACCGCTTCGAGCGAACCATCCACCACCAGCAGGTGTGGCGCAAAGACGTGGTGGAATGGACTGCACCCACGTTGGTGAAAAGGAAGTAGATGGGATGGGCAGCCCGGTCATCCTCTTGCTCGCGGAACGCGTGCACACGAGGATCAACCAAACAGACCAGATCAACCACGCGTCTCGCCCATCTCGCGCTTCACACGTCCATGGCCGAGTTCACCTACCGCCGATGCATTTCATTCCAAACTCGAAGAATAGAATGTCCCGGCTTTCTCTTACTGAAAACGGCTTTCACTTTTCCGTCGAACTGTCCGATTGCAAAGTGCAATGTCAAGCAATGACCCCGCAATTCGCTCTCCCGATTGAGCGTCGCACACGAACAGATATACCTCTGCTGGTGAATGAATCTTGAACGAAGAGCACAGACAAGTTAGTATCACCCGCTCCTTTCCCCTAAATCTCACCAGGGAGTTCGAGGCCCTAGTGGCAGACAACCAGATAAGCCCATCAGCCGCAACGCGAGGCATTCAGCTCCAGCTGATCACACCTCTCCGACGTCCTCTTCCTGTGGCAGTAGTCGAGCCGAAAGGCGTCGTATACACAAAACGTTGGGTCATTGAACTACTCCTTGATCTGAGCGGCTACTGCTCGGATAAAAACCTGGTGGATACCCTGGCAGTCGAACCAGCGGCTGGTGATGGCGCATTTCTCGGTCCAATGATCGAGCGCCTGGTGGAGTCGTGTCGGAATCTTGGTCGATCGTTGTCAGAATGCCAACATTCCTTAATCGCATACGAGCTGGATGAGGCAAGTGCTGCTCGTGCGCGCGCTCTTGCCCAAAGTATCCTAATGAATCGTGGGGTAAGGCGCCCGCTAGCCAAACGATTGGCCGAAGCGTGGGTGTTAAACCGAGATTATCTTTTCGATGCCGGTAGCAGACAGGCTGATTTCATTATCGGAAACCCTCCATACGTACGGCTTGAGGATATTCCAGAAGAGACGGCCTCGGTCTACCGCAATGCGTATCCGACGATGCGCGGTCGAGCTGATCTCTATGTGGCCTTTTTTGAGGCCGCGCTTCGACAGCTGAAGACCGGCGGTGTATGCGCATTTATCTGCGCTGATCGATGGATGCGTAATCAATATGGGGCAGAACTGCGGCAGCTTATTACCTCAGCATACAGTGTTGAAATGCTCCTGAGCATGCACC
>JANYEF010000286.1 GCA_025363325.1 Nitrospira sp.
CTTGGCCTCGCGTTTCGTCGGGCTGCTGGCCGGGGAGCCGGCGAGGAAGGGATAGACCACGCCGGCGAGGGCGCCGCCCAGGATCGGGGCCACCCAGAAGAGCCAGAGCTGTTGGAGGGCCCAGCCGTCGGCAAAGACGGCGGTAGCGGTGCTGCGCTCCGGCATCCTGTAAATACCTACCAGCACGTACCGATGCCCTCAGCGAGCAACCGGCTTGTACTTGGCATCAACTTCTCCTGATTAGAAGATGAACTGCTGTGCGAAGATGCGCCCCCTGTACTGAACTGTCATATCGGCTCACGGTTTGGCTTCCAACACCAGATTGAACGGCGTCTGCGTCGCACGGCGAAATCGTGTGAGCCCGCCTTTCATGACCACATCTCGCAGTCGCGCTTCCCCTGCTTGAGCCCCGAGGGCCGGACCATTGCTCGCCAGGGAAGCTGGTACGCAGATCATCGTCGACGCGGCGTAGAAGACTCTGCCCACTGGATTCAGATTATCCTCCACCCGATCATGTGCGAACGGCTCCACAATCATCCAGGTGCCATCATGTGCGAGCGTCTTCTTCACGTGCTTCGCAGCGCCGACAGGATCACCCATGTCATGCAGGCAATCGAAATGGGCGACGAAGTCGTATTCCTTGCCGGGATAGTCTGTGGACTTCGCCGCTGCGAAGGTCACGTTCTTCAGGCCTGCTTCCTTGGCCCTTTTGCGTGCCGTCAGGATCGAGGGCTTATGGTAATCGAAGCCGATGAAGGTGGATGTGGGATAGGCCTTCGCCATAATGATGGTGGAAGCCCCGAAGCCGCAACCGACATCCGCGACTTTCGCACCCCTCTTGAGCTTTGCCTCCACGCCGTCGAGGGACGGGATCCAATTCGCCACGAGGTGGCACAGGTAGTTCGGACGGAAGAATCTCTCCGTACCTTCAAACAATCGGTGATCGTGCTGATCCCACCCGAGGCCCTTGCCGGTCTTGAACCGCTGCTCGATCTTGGGGTTCGCTGAAAATGTGGCTGCGATGACCTGAAACGCACCGGGGAGAAAACAATGACTGTTTTCATCGGCAAGTGCCATCGCCTGTTCTTCAGAGAGCGTATACCGACCGGTTCCGGCGTCATAGGTTACGTATCCACCTGCTGCCTGATTGCCCAGCCACTCACGGACGTACCGTTCGGCTGTCTTTGTCGCCTTTGCGAGTTCAGCCGGTGTGACGGGGCCCGCTTTCGCCATGGCTTTGTAAAGACCGAGCTTGTCGCCAAGGAGCACCATGTTGGCGCTCAGCGCGGCTCCAATGTCACCGACTGCCTTGCCCATGAATGCGTTCAACTTGTCGGGATTGACCGCCATGATGCACCTCCCATGAAATATTCGGTGCATTCTTTGCCAGTTGTTCGCGGCTGTCAAGCTGGAACGAAAGGAGTAGAATACCGCCGTGAACACGATCTCGAAGGGGTGAAGGAGGTACCGAACATGAAAGAATATCGCGTCAAGCCTGGCTCACAATTCAAATTGGATAGGTGTGACCCTGACGATAGCGGCGACTACAAGAAAACGGATCAAGGCAAAGAGAAGGCGAAGGCCATCACGGTTCAGTTGATCGGTAGGCTTGAGGAGCTGCAGGAACGCCTCTATGCCAACGGGACTCGATCGTTACTCATCGTGTTGCAAGGGATGGATACCAGCGGCAAGGACGGAACGATCAGGAGCGTGATGTCCGGTGTGAATCCACAGGGTTGCAAAGTCGTGTCCTTCAAAGCTCCCTCGTCAGAAGAGCTGGGTCATGATTTTCTGTGGCGCGTGCATCAAAAAGCACCGTCCAAGGGCCAGATCGGTATCTTCAACCGCTCGCACTATGAGGACGTGCTTATCACCCGCGTTCATGGCTGGGTATCGGACAAGGTGGTGCAACAACGGTTTAATCAGATCAAAGAATTTGAAGAACTGCTCCATGAGAGCGGAACAACCATTCTGAAGTTCTTCCTGCACATCTCGAAGGATGAACAGAAAGAACGGCTGGAGGAACGCATTCGCGACCCGGAGAAGCGCTGGAAATTCAACGAAGGGGATCTCGAAGAACGGAAGCTGTGGGAAAAGTACATGGCCACGTTTGAGGCCGTGCTGGCTGCCACGAGCACCGATCATGCGCCCTGGTATATCGTGCCCGCCAATCGGAAGTGGTATCGCAATCTCGTGGTCGCCGAGCGTGTCGTCAGCGCCTTGGAAGACATGAAACTGAAGACCCCGCCTGCTCCCGTCGGGGTCAACTTCGATTCATTGAAGATTGTGTAACGAGTCCATCGTCGCACGCGTTGCGGACAACCCCCAAGGCGCCCCCTATCAGGTGATGTCCGTGTGGCACATGAAGCAGTTCGGTCAGACATGATGACAGGACAGCATCGCCTGGTCAGGATGCCCCCAAGCCGACTTTCTCTATCTGGGCTATGTAGATGTGGAAACAATCTCGCTCCGGCGGGGGCTCAAATGCTCCCGCAGCGGCCAATACGGCTGTCTTCTCCCGCAACCGCTTCGCTGGTATTCGACGCTCCAAGATCTTGAGTTCGTGGGTATGTTTTATGCTCAACGAGCCATTGCCGTGAAAATTTATTCTCCCTATTGACACGTTTCCCTAATGGGCGTAAGAGGAATCCACGGCCCATTCATTCGATCAGGGGGGACCGGGCAGAGCGCGCGGCTGTCAACGGGTTCCCCAGCCAACTTTCTCAAGAGAGGAGGGTAGTAATGGATGACCTGACTCCACCTGGCCACACAGGCCCGCCGACTCGAGGGCGGGCTTCTTGATCGGTCGTGCTAGCCGGTTCTCCACTGGCTGTGCCGTAACGGCACCAAAGACCAATAGGTTATCAGCCTGATCACATCATGGAGAACTCGATGCTGGCGCGAGGAACACAAGTGCCGGGGATGAAATCGTTCTCCCCCGATCAGGTGTCCAATGTCCTCGTTGTCGCGCGGGTCTCAGTTTTTGCTGGGCCGAGACAATTACATAGCTGACCTGGCGTCCTAAGCGCCACACACGGGCGACCTCCCACCATAGTGCAGGGTCGCCCGTGCTGCTCTAGCAGGCTGCTGAAAAAGTCAGCCAGCGGCGTTCTCGCATCGCTCAGAGACTCAACGTACTGAAGTGTACGCCTCGCCTCCTCGCTCGCTGCGGCCTTGCTGAACGGCCTTTTTGAGCAGCCTGCTGAAATATTTTCCTGTTGTGTCACACGTGCGGACCATCAATGCTCTGGCGTGCCTACATAGTTTTTCCGCAGCCTATTCGGCTCGTAAAAATCTCCTCTAACGTCGGTGTCGCTTCGCTCAAAGCCTTGCCGTACGACAAAAGTACAACCCGGCATTTCGCTCGCTGTCGCCTTGCCCGGGATAAGTGCGTCTTGGCGCGCTGGGGCGGGCGGGTGAGTTGGGCATTTTGACGAGCCTCGTCAGGATTTCTGCTGGGGAAGAAAGTGCTGTCTGTGCCAGAAGTAATAGAGCGGAATCCCACTCAGGATGGTCGCCGCGCCGTACAACGATTCTGCAGGTCGCTGGATGAGACTGTAGATGACCAATATGAAGGCTCCGATGACGAGGGCCGCGGGTAAGAAGGGATAGAGTGGAGCGCGATATTGGTGGGTGCCCACGACACTTGCACGACGAAGACGAAAGATCGTGGAGAGGGTCAAGGCCATAAACAGCGAGAGAACGAGGCCGCTGTAGACGAGGAGCTGTTCGAAGGTTCCGCTCAGAATGAGCAGTGACGCCCAGAGACTTTGGAAGACGATGGCTCGGGTCGGCGCCGCGGTGCGTGGGTGGAGCCGGGCAAGCCAGGGGCTGATCATGCCATCACGCGCCATGGCCCAATAGACGCGGGGCCCTGCCCAGGTCATGGCGCTTACCGCTCCTGCGATGGAGAGACAAAGAATGGCGGCGACCAGTCGCCCGCTCTGTGCCCCCCACAAGGCCGCAGCGGCCTTCTCTGCAACCGGAACGATCGGTTCCTGGGCCAGCTCAGTGATCGACAGCGCTGACAGATAGACGACATTCAGCAGCAGATAGATCACGGCAACGAAGGCGGTCCCCCCGATCATGATCTTCGGCAGAGTCCGCATGGGATCGACCATGTCGCCGGCAATGTACCCTGCGACGTTCCAGCCGAGATAGCAATAGGTCACAATCACGAGCGCAATGGCGGAGGCCCCGAGCGTCGGCTGTCGTATGGTTGGCCCAGCGAAGTGAACGCCTCCATTGCCAACCACCGTTGCGAGCCCGCCGAGAATCAATCCCCCAATGGCGACGACTTTTGTCGTCGTCAACAGCAATTGCATGCGGCCGCCTGTTCCTACGCCTCGACAATGCATGAGGGTCGCGATCCACAACAGAGAGAGCGAGAGACCCTTCGCTAGCCATCCGCCTTCATCCTCGATCGGAACGACTCGCAGGGCATAGGATGAAAAACTGATGGCTGAAGCTGCGACTGCCGCGCCGAAGCCGATCGTGAAGGAGGTCCATCCACTGAGGAAGGCCACCAGCGGTCCGTACGCCTCTCGCAGGTAGACGTAGTCCCCTCCCGCATGAGGTAGGGCGGCCCCCAACTCTCCGTAGACCATCGCGCCACCGAGCGCAAAGAGCGCTCCGACGAACCACAACAGGAGAATCAGCATCGGATCGCCAAGATCGCGGGCCATCAATCCCGTGGTGGTGAAGATCCCTCCCCCAATGATGTTGCTTACGAGCACGCAGGAGGCCGTGAACCAACCAATCTTCCGCGCGGCTGATTTCAGGCCTGGCTCATTGATTGACGGATGACTCATGGCGTTTATGAGTGGACTAGGATCGGGGGCTTTCTTTTCTTCCTCTCCTTCCCTACCATACTGAGCGATGCCTGGGAAGCGACCAAAAGTTCCTCGTGCCGCCGGTGGTGTGCGCCGACGTCGTCCACCTGCTCATGCGTCGACCGGTTTGACCGCGATCGAACTCCAAGCCGCCGCGCCCCCGAACGATGTCGCCGAACTGCATCGAGCAATCGAGGGTGATAGCGGAAAGGTCCTCGCGATCTATCGGGAACCCTATGGCGGACGCTGGGTGCTGCTGGTGGCCTTGCCCATCGAACTCGTTGAGCCGACCCCTTTTCAGCGCAATCTCTCCGACATGCACGTTCGAAAGTTAGAACTCGTGATTGGTAAGGTCGGGCGGTTTCTCGATCCGATCATTGCGGTGCGTGCGCCAAAGGGTGACCAAGTCGCAAAATACTGGACTCCCAATGGCAACCATCGGCTCTCGGCGATGAAGACGCTGGGGGCAAGGAGCATCGTCGCGATTGTGGTGCCGGAAGCGGCTGCGGCCTATCAGATTCTCGCGATGAACACCGAGAAGGCGCACAATCTGCGCGAGAAATCCCTCGAAGTCATCCGTATGTACAAGGAACTGGCGCGGCTCGATGATGCGACGGAAGAGACCTATGCCTTGGAGTTCGAGGAACCGACTTTCATTACGCTAGGCCTGTGCTATGAAGAACGACCCAGATTCAGCGGCGGGGCCTACCATCCGGTGTTGAAACGGGTGGATGAATTTCTGAAGAAACCGATGCGCGCGTCGATTGAACTGCGGCGGGCGAGAGCGAAGACCCTGCTGGCGCTGGACGATCAGATCGTCAAGCAGGTTGAGGCGCTTAAAGCGAAAGGCCTGACGAGTCCCTACCTCAAGAGCTTCGTGGTCGCCCGAGTGAATCCGATTCGGTTCCGGCCAAAGGATGCCGTTCCCCTGTCGTTCGATGAGGCCTTCGATCGGATGGCAATCGCAACGACTAAATTCAACCCTGAGAAAATCAAGATGGAAGACGTGGCCCGCTCGGGCGACATAGCTGATGAGACTGAGTAACCACTCAATCCCCCGGTTTTCCCACCTTGCCCTTCCTCTCAAGGCCCCTTTAGAATGTCTGTGCTGAATAGGGCCTCGACAGGAGGCGGTCAATTTCATAGCTGGAGGTGGTGCCATGAGTCTTGCTGATAACAAATGTATCCCCTGCCGCGGCGGTGTACCTCCGGTCCCAGTGGATCGTACGCAGGCTCTTCTGAAAGAGCTGGGGCGCGGATGGTCGCTGAACCAGGCCGGCCATCTTGAGCGCTTGTATACATTTACGGACTTCGCCAGAGCCTTGACCTACGTGAACAAGGTGGGTGCCGTGGCAGAAGCGGAAGGCCACCATCCCGACTTCTATCTGGCCTGGGGTAAGTGCAAGGTCGAGATATGGACGCACAAGATCAACGGATTGACGGAAAGCGATTTCTATATGGCGGCCAAAGCGGATCGCGAGTTTGAACCGTTTCGCGCGGCTGCCAGTTAACCGCGAGTTGGAGGGTTGTGTCATGAACCCACGAGGCATCAGATGAGCGACAAGGCCCAAGTGGCGCTCGTCAATATGCCATTCAGCTACTCGAAGTATCCCTCGATCCAACTAGGCACACTCTCCGCGCTGCTCAAGTCGAAGGGGATCCCCGTCGACTGCCATCATCTGAACGTGCGTTTCGCCCACAAGATCGGCGTGCCTCTCTATGAAATGATCTGCGAGAAACGTGCGCTGTTTGGCGAATGGATTTTTTCATACCTCTTGTTCCGCGACAATCCGAAGCGCGCTGAGTATCCCCGCCTATTCAAGCCGGTATTTGAGCAAGTCACCAAGGAGAGCGGGCATCCGGCCTCGTTCTTCGAAGACATGGCGACGAGGACGGCGCCACAGTTCTTGACCTGGGCTCTGACCGCAATCGACTGGGTGCAGTACAAGATGGTCGGCTTCACCTCCACGTTCGATCAAAACGTCGCCAGCCTGACAATGG
>JANYEF010000038.1 GCA_025363325.1 Nitrospira sp.
GTTACAACCACTGTCCCTATACGCCGCCGCATCAGTATGGCCTCGATTTCCCTCGTTTGATGATCGCCTGGAAGAAGCATTTGGCCGCAACGCGCGGGGTCAGCTGGCGCGATTGGTTGCTGATCAAGACGGATGTGATCGGCACCCTCGGGAGTCTGACGGCGCCGATTGCTAATTGGCTGTTAGGCGTCCGTTTTCTTCGGGGGCTGATGGAATCGTGGGCCGGCGTGCATCACGATCGACAGGTTCTGCGATTTTCTCCGGAGACGTTCACCCATTGGTGGGAGCGGCGAGGGGCGGCACAGGTTCCCGCATCTACGACGCGGAAGGTTGCGTTTTTTGGGAGCTGTCTGATTAACTATCAAGCGACCGATATCGGCAAAGCGACGATTCAAGTCCTCGAAAAGAACAACGTGCATGTCGTAATCCCCGAACAGCGCTGTTGCGGTATGCCCTCGTTCGATATCGGGGATACGGCGGCGATTCAGAAGGCCGCCTCGGCGAATGTCGCGTCGTTTCTGCCCTGGGTGGAGAAAGGCTACGAGATTGTCGTGCCGGTGCCCAGTTGCAGCTTGATGTGGAAACGGGAATATCCCGAGATTGTCGGTGGTGATAAGGTGCGGCGGGTGGCGGAGCGGACGTTCGATGTCTGTGAATATCTCATGAAGTTGAAGCGAGAGGGTGCCCTGGCCACCGACTTTCAGCAGAAGCCCGGGCGAGTGGCCTACCAGGTTCCGTGCCATCTGCGGGATCAGAACATGGGATTTAAATCCAAGGAACTCATGGAGTGCGCCGGTGCGCAGGTCGAGGTAATTGAGAAGTGTTCCGGTCACGATGGCTCATGGTCCGCCAAGACGGAGTTCTTCCCCCTCTCGATGCTGATCGCGCAGAAGGCCGTTCGAGTGATTGAACAGACTCCGGCAGATCTTGTGGCCTCCGATTGCCCACTGGCGGGATTGCAGCTGGATCAAGCTGGCGCCATGGCCCATGTCGGCGGCAGATCGACGAAACATCCGATTCAAATCGTGCGCGACGCCTATGGATTGCGTTCATGAACCTCTTGACTCCCCAAGACCTTTTGTCCGCGGCAGAGTATGAACAGCAGCGGGAGCAGTTCCGCTCGCAGATCATCGCGCTTAAGCAGCGGCGCCGCATTTCCGTTGGGCCGCTCATCACGCTCGTCTTCGAAAATCGTGAGACGTTGCGGTTTCAGACCCAGGAAATGATCAGGGTCGAGCATATCCTCGATTCCCACAAAGTCCAAGAAGAATTGGACGTCTATAATGCCCTCATGCCGGGGTCTGGTGAGTTGAGCGCCACGTTGCTGATTGAGATTACGGAGCAGGACCGGATGAAAGAATGGCTCGACGTGTTCATGGGACTCGATCACGGCGAAAAAGTTGCTATTCGCACCGGGACTGAGCAGGTCTTCGGGCTGTTCGAAGGCGGCCACAGTCATGAAACCAAAATCAGCGCGGTGCATTTCGTCCGTTTCCGGCCGACCGCGTCGATGACAACCGCGTTCGCAGACTTGCGCCAGTCGGTTATGCTGACGGTGCACCATCACGCATACCACGCCGAAGCGCCTGTTCCTGGGAGCATGCGCGAAGAGTGGCTCAAGGATCTGAGGTAGCATGGCATCTGTCGTACTGACGAAACGTATCGAGTTTGCAGCGGCGCATCGCTATATCAAGGCTGATTGGGATGAGGCCAAGAACCGCGCAGTGTTCGGCCCCTGCTACAACCCGCCGGCGCACGGACATAACTACATGGTCGAGGTGACGGTCTTAGGTGAGGTGGATCCGAAGACCGGCATGGTCGTGAATCTCTTCGATTTGAAGCGCATCTTGCTCGAAGTGCTGGAGGAGTTCGACCACAAGAACTTGAATCTGGACATGTCGTACTTTAAGGATCGAATTCCCACCTCTGAAAATCTGGCACGTCTTCTCTGGGCCAAATTGGAACTGCAGAAAGATATCGGCACGCTCCATGCCATTCGCTTGTATGAAGATGAAGATCTTTATGCCGAGGTGACGGCGGCGGCCGGGCTCGATGTCGCCAGCGTCACGCGACGCTACTCCTTCACGGCGGTGCAGGATGGAAGCCAGGGCCCCGAGTGGGACTGTTTCGTGACGGTCCATGGCACCATTGATCCCGTGACCGGTATGGTGACGGATATCGTTGCCCTCAACCGTTTGGTCCAGGAAAATGTGGTGCAGGCTTTCGATCGTCACGACCTTCGTCAGGTCCTCGGGACTCAGACCGTGACCGGCGAGCAGTTGGTCGAACATATCTGGAAACAACTGGTCTCGTCTCTCTCATCGGGAAGACTGACGAATATTCGTCTCGTTCAGTCTCGGGACCTGTCCTTCGAATACGCAGGCTGACGCGTCTGTGTACGTTCGATCCGGGCGTTCTATGAACACACGTCTTCGCCATGTGCTGTTGATGGTGTGCCTCTCGTGGCCGGTGGTGGCCTGGTCTGCCGAGGAAGGGGAGGTGATCGAGAGGACTGTCAAGGACGCTGCCATGGCAGCCGCGACTTTCTCCGAAACCAGAGACAAACAAGCCGTATTGAAGCTGTACACCAAAGACTATGTCGGTATTCAGGATGGCGAGACGGAGACGCGGGATGCAATCGAGAAGTGGCTGTCGGACTATGAATCTGAGCTCGACAAGGGAAGCACTCTGCGCTTTATCAGCGCCGTGTCGAACCTGCATGTTCGGATGCCAGGCCCAACGGCTTGGGCTACCTATGACTACGTGTTTCAAGCGATCAGGAAAGGCGAACTCGAAGCGCAGGACTCCGGGCAATGCACCACACTCCTGCGCAAGGAAGGATCAACCTGGCTGATTCAGCATGAACACTGCTCCAAAGCACGACCGATGAAATAGCATCCCATCTCTGAGCCGGTGGCCTGTGGTCCCTCGCTCCCGTGCCTCAGGAGCGACCCTCACGGGCTCGGCCCAATGGAAGCTTTCTGAAATCCTTCACATTCTCTTTCAGGTCCCGCTTTCTTTCCCAGCTAAGCCTCGGCGGGTCCCCGCTCCTCCGGCAAAGTCCGCTTGCGGCCACAGGCTAGCTGCGCTATTGGGAGTGCGTGACCTATTCTACGTCGTGGTGGCATTTAATTAGCCCGGCGGTTTCAAGTTCCAAGCCAACGGGTGAATGATGGCGCAGGTGCGCATAGACTTCCAGTGGCGTGGCAAAGTTCAGACATTTTCTCGGGCGCGTGTTCAACCGATGGGCGATGGCGTTCAACTCACCTTGGGTGTAGCCCGACAGGTCCGTGCCCTTGGGCAGGTACTGGCGCAGCAGGCCATTCGTGTTCTCGTTGGTCCCGCGTTGCCACGGGCTGTAGGGATCGGCAAAGAAGATCTGGAT
>JANYEF010000295.1 GCA_025363325.1 Nitrospira sp.
CGGTAACCGTAGGCCCGGCGCTGGAGGACGCGGATCTTGTTGTTGAGCCCCTCCACGAGGCCGAGGCTGACCTTGTTCTTCGGGTGACAGTACGAGGCGATGCCGTCCCAGTGGCGGTCAATCATCGCGGCGAATTTCTCGTAGGGTGTGAGCCGCTGCCACTTGAGGCTCTGTGTCCACCGCGTGAAGAAGGCGCGGGCCCCGCCCTCGGTCTGGTAGCTCCAGAGCTGGCCAAAGGACTCTTTGAGCAGGTAGGCGGTGTTCAGTCGCGTGTTGGCCTTGAGCAGCTTGGCGAGGGACCGGCGGCCGTCGAGGGAGAGGTGCTCACGGTGGGAAAGCAAGGTGTAGCGCTGTCCCTTGATGAAGGCGCGGTCCTTGGCGGCGAGACGGCGGTACTCGCGGCGGCGGACGGTGTCGAGCGCGTCGCCGAGGTGACGCACGATGTGGAACTTGTCGAAGATGACACGCGCTTGTGGTGCATGGCGCCTGAGCGAGGTGCGAAAGGGCTTCCACATGTCCATTGCGGCGAGTTGGATGCGTGCCGTCTTTTTTGCGCCCAGCGCGGCGAAGAAGAGGTCCATGTCGGCTTCGGTGCGGCCCTTGCCGCCGACCCAGATTGGCCGCCTGCGGTCGAGGTCACTGACGACGATGCGGTAGTCGTGTCCCTTCCGGATGGCGATCTCGTCCACGCCGATTGCCCGCGGCGCGGGCAGGCCGGCGCGGGCAACCTGCTGCTGCATGTAGATCCTGTCGAGGTCCTTAACCGTGCTGTCGTGGAGGCGCTCCGCCTCGGCCACCGCCGTGTTGGTCATCTCGCGGCAGAGCGCCCCCACGTGCATGGCGAAGCGCTGCGTGAAGCGCGGGTTCGTCGCCAGCCAGTCGAGGCGCTCTACGAACACGCTACGGCACCGCGGACAGTGGACCCGAAACCGCTCGAACTGGACATAGATCCGGAACCCGCCAGCCGAAAGGTCGCGGGCACGGCAGGTGCGTTTATCATAGCGACCGCGGCACCGGTGGCCACACGGCGAGCAGATCGCCGTTTTTTTCGGCGCCGTAACACTAAGACTCTGGCGTAGCGGTCTCCGAAGACGCCGAGGAGCCGGGAGGCGGCCACGAAGCCTGGCAACGAGAAGAGGGCACGGAGTGATGTGGGGTTGTGCATGCAGTAACTCTGCGCCAAAACCTGCACCAGTTTCAAGCGGGAGAGAACGCCAGGAACGCCGCCTCAGACAAGGCGTTCAGCAGGACCGGACCACAGAATGACCCATTCAAAGGTGCAAAGATCCAATAAAATGGCATGGAAGCCTTTCAAGACGGCGCCCAAAGACGGAACGCTGGTTATATTCTGGATTTCCAGCGAGAAAGGCTTTGAGGACACAACAGCCAATTTCTATTACCACGCTCGAAAATGGTATTGGGAATGCGATGACAGCCCATTAAAGCGCCCCGATCTCGTCAACGGATGGACGCTTTACCCTCAGCCGCCCAAGAAGCCGATGAAATCCACTAACCAATAACTACCCCTCTGTCCCTGTGACTTGTCCGGCAACGTCTCCGCCGCCCCCACTCCCCTGCTTTTTGTTGTAACCACCACCGACAGCCCGCCTGCGTCCTTTTCTCCTGCGCCGCCCGAAGCGGTTCCCCTGCCTTGAGCTCAAGAAACACGACTTCCTGATGAACTGCCGGCAGCCTTCTTGGGGTGACGGTTTTTTACTGTTGTCACGTTCGTCTTTTCTCCTTTGAAGGGTTTGTATTCACCAATCCGCGCATCTTTGCCCCCTGCCATACGCGGGCGCTTGTCGCGTCAACAGGAAGCCTCGGTTCCCCCTGAAGGTCTCCCCCAATTTTCCTGTGTGACGCTGCGCCCGACTCCTGGCTGATCGGAGGCATGCCCGAAAGGGTCAACACAAACGAAGGAGAAAAACGATGACAACCGAAAACCAAAAGACCACCGAGAAAAAAGCCCCGACCTTCATCATCTACGAAGTCGTGAACCGCAACGGCAAGAAGTACTGGAACCGCGTCGGCGCAGCCTTCAAGCACGGCAAGGGCGACGGCCTCAATCTGGTCTACAACAACGGCGCAAGGCAGGTGCTTATGCCACCGACCGACAAAGCCAACGATGTCACAGCAACCGAGGGAGAGGGCGCGTAAGCGCTCTCTTTCCTCTTTTCAAGGAGAAAAATCATGGGTCTCGATATGTACCTCACCGGCGACAAATACTTTCACGAAAATCCCGCAATAGACGAGGGATACCAAGTCAAATCACACCGCCTTCGCCTCGGCCAATGGCGCAAGCACCCGAACCTTCACGGCTACATCGTCGAAAATTTCGCAGAAGGCGAGGATGAGTGTCAGGAAATCCAACTGGAAGACACCGACATCCGCCAAATCTTGCAGGCCATCAAGGACAACGCTCTCCCGTTCACCGAAGGCTTCTTCTTCGGCGAATCAGACGGCAGCGAGAAGCAAGAAGACATAGAAATCTTCACAAAAGCCCTCGAATGGCTGCTGAACCCTTCCATACGAAGGTGATCGCCGCGACCGCTCACGAGGCCCCCCATGTCCTCGACGGATTGCTCTATCACCAGAGCAGCCTCGTCATCAACGAGCACTACCCCGACACCGGGGGGTTCTCGGATCACGTGTTTGCCATGTGCCGT
>JANYEF010000116.1 GCA_025363325.1 Nitrospira sp.
TCGTCTCTACAATGAGCAGGGGATACCCAACCGGAACGGAGTCGGGCTATTCGCGCGGGCCTTTATCGAGCAGTTCCCATTGATTCCGGTCGAGGAAGAAGGACGGCTCTGCGAGCCTACGCTCAGGGAGAACTTTATCGAGCGGGTCTTCTGTTACCGCCGCTGGCAGGATCTTGTGCAGAGCGGAGTCACGAGGCAGGCCCTGGTGCAGTTCCACACGATCCATAAATATTTGCTGTTAGCCCATAGCCCGCAGCAATACGAGGTGCTCGGCCGGCTGGTCGGGCAGGCTCAGCAGCACCGTCCGAAGGAACTCACCAGCCGGTATGGGGAACTGTTCATGAAAGCATTGTCCGTGAAGGCGACGGTGCGCAAGCATGTGAACGTGCTCCAGCACATTCTGGGGTATTTCAAGGAGCGGCTCGGCGCTCACGAAAAAGCCGAACTATTGGGCGTGATCGGCGATTATCATGAGGAGCTCACGCCCTTGGTCGTCCCTCTCACGCTGATCAAACACTACGTCCAGATCTTTGACGTGAGCTATATTCGCGAGCAGGTCTATCTCAATCCGCATCCGAAAGAACTTATGTTGCGGAATCATGTGTAGAAAGGAAGAAGCATGCCGCATGTTGTCATAGAAGAAGCCGGGGATCTGCAGGGCTTATATCAGGCCTTCACACCGATCATTCAGCGGGCGGGAAGCGAGATCCTCAAGGTCCAGGAGTTTTTTCTCGCACGAAGCGGCAAGGACGCGCTCCTGGATTCGGTTGCGATCGAAAACGGGGTTGCGTGCACCTTCTTTGTTCAACTCAAGTTGCACGAGAAGGCAATCACCGTCCGTCTCTTGCCTGCCACAGATCCTGAGAAAACCCCCGCGGTGAAAAAGGTGATGGCTCTGGTGGCGAGATTCATTCGAAATGTGTATCCGGGCAGCCGCTACGGGAAGACCAATTTACAGGAATATCTAGAGGCGACGTCGGGCTCAATGTGAGTGAAAACGAACGCGAGTATCAACAAGAGGAGTCATAAGATGGCGACTACGACACGAGGAGTGATTCTAGTTGGTCACGGCGGCATTCCCAAGGGATGCCCGTCTGAACTCGTCACGAAACTGAAACGGTTGGAAGGGCAGCGGCGTGCCGCGAAGATGCCGCCCTCGCCGGAGGAACTTGAGCTGGATACCAAGATCCGCCAGTGGCCCAGGACGCCGGAGACGGACCCCTATCAATCGGGACTTGAGGCGGTGGCGGCTCAGTTGCGAGCCAACCTGGGGGAGGTGCTCTTTGCCGTGGCCTATAACGAATTTTGTGCGCCGACCTTGGAAGAATCGGTAGAGGAGCTGATCAAAAAAGGCGCGACGCACATTACCGTGGCCACGACGATGTTCACGCCGGGTGGTTCCCACTCAGAGATTGAGATTCCCGAAATCCTCGATCATCTGCGGCCGCAGTATCCCAGGGTAGAACTCCGTTACGCCTGGCCGTTCGATCTTCAGCTTGTCGCGAACACGTTGGCGGAGCAGGTAAAGCGATTTTCCTGAACAGGATCGTGGGAGGCATGTGCGGGGCGAAGAAGAGGAATTAATTTAAGACGGGAGGATTCTTTTGGTCCTCGCCGAGTGTACAATGGCGAATCACGGTGCAGGAAACTCATCGAGTCACAGGATGTTGCCCCTCAAAGTTGAATTAGCAAAAGCCTTCCATGAGACCCAATCATTCAAGTGGGACCCCGTCACAGGGTTCACACTCGCTTCCGGCTTAAAGAGCCCCTTTTACGTCGATTGCCGGTCTCTGATGGCCCATCCGGGCTCGCGCCGCCTTGTAGCCAACTTGGCGTATGACGCGTTGCGGCCGGTCGAACTCGATTGCCTCGGCGGACTGGAAATTGGGGCGATTTCCATTGCCACCAGCATCTCAGATTTTGCCTTTGCGGCTCAGCCGCCGCGCACGTGGCGGACCTTCGTGGTGCGGAAGCAGGCGAAGGATCATGGGCTCGGGAAACTCATCGAAGGATCGTTCCAACCAGGGGAACGAGCTGTAGTTGTCGATGATGTGCTCACAAGCGGAGGGTCGCTTCTCAAAGCCGTCGCGGCTGCTAGGGGAGCCGGCCTGGTCGTGACCCATGCCTTGGTGATCGTAGATCGGAAGGAACAGGATGGAAGGCGTAAGGTCGAAGCTGAAGGGCTGACGCTCGTCAGTCTGTTGACCATCGACGACCTGACCAGCGCGCAACCAACTCGCTCCTAGCAGGCTGCTGAAAAAGTCCGCCAGCGGCGTTCTCGCATCGTTCAGATCCTCAACGTACCCCAGAGGGTACGCCTCGGCCCTTCACTCGCTGCGGCCTTGCTGGGCAGCCTTTTTGAGCAGCCTGCGAAAGTGTTCTCCTGTTGTGCCACACATGCGGACCATCGAAGTTCTAGCATGCTAAAATAGTTTTTCCGCGGCCTCCTAGGTTTCCAAGACGCGTATACCTCACTTACACTGAAACTGAATCCCCCATCGGCGCTCCTGCACGATTTCCTGGGCCCCTTCAACCGCGCCGACCGCGCGAGACCGGCCTTTAGTTTCCCCTTCCCGCGCAATGGTATAGGGACCGCCGCATTTCTCCTTCATGAGAGCGAGGGCATCTTTGCGAAACGATGACAGCATCGGTCCCTGTTCCCCCTTGAAAGGATAGGCGACAACCCCTCCGTCTTCCCTTTCCTGAACCAGTTTTGCCCCCTCGCCGCAGCCGGCCAAGGTGATGACGAAGAGTACGGCGAGGCTTGACCAGATCTTCATGCGCTCTCTATCATAATCGTGAGAGTGATCCCTGTCTGACGATTCACCGCCCTGTCTGTTGTAAGGAGGCGAACTATGACCATGCGCATTGTCATCACCGTTGTCGGTCTGTTTCTGCTGTCTGCGATCTCGATCAATGGCGTGTCAGCCCATCATTCCTACTTGCTCACCGTTCAGCAGTTGCGTGCCGGGTTAACCAAGACGCCCTCGATGCCACAAAAGGGTTTCATCTTGATCGATGTCCGATCTGCGGAAGAACATGCGGCAGGATTTATTCCCGGAACTGATCTGAACATCGATTTCAAGGAAATTCAGGCTCGGCATCGGGACATCGGAGCCCAGCTCGATGACCATCTGGTCGTCTATTGCCAGTCCGGCCATCGGAGCAACATTGCGGCAGAGACGCTGGCTGATTTGGGTTACCGTCATGTCTAC
>JANYEF010000136.1 GCA_025363325.1 Nitrospira sp.
CATCGGGGATCAGGTTGAAGCGGCGGTGTTGAACGTGGATCCAGCCAGCAGGAAGATTTCGCTCGGCATGAAGCAGACGGCGCCGAATCCCTGGGATATGGTGGAAGGGAAGTACGCCATCGGCACGCGCATCGAAGGGAAGGTGAAGAGTCTCACTGATTTTGGCGCATTCGTCGGACTCGAAGAGGGGATCGATGGATTGATCCACATTTCCGACATGTCGTGGACGAAGCATATCAAGCATCCCTCTGAACTCTTTAAGAAGGGGCAGAAGGTAGAGGCCGTGGTCTTACGGATCGACAAGGAAAAGGAGCGGCTGTCGCTTGGGTTTAAGCAGCTCAAGAGCGACCCATGGGACGACGAGATTCCGAGCCGGTATGCGGTCGGGGATGTGGCGGTCGGGAAGGTCAGCAAGGTCGCCGACTTTGGCATCTTTGTCGAGTTGGATGGGGGAGTCGAAGGGTTGATTCACATCAGCGAGGCTGGTCTCGACCCGCAGGCCAAGCTCGAGGAGAAATTTAAGTTGCAGGATGAAGTGACGGCCAAGATCATCAAGGTCGATCGTGAAGAACGAAAGATTGCGCTCAGTCTGCGCGATCACCAAATGGATTCCGACCGCCAAAAGGTCGATGAATATCATGCCACGCAAGGCGCGTTGGACCAAAGCCTGGGTCGTGCGGCAAAGCAGAGCCGGAAGCGAGGCCAAGCCGAGGACGAGAAGTAGGTCCGATGCACCAGGCCTCAGTGTAAGCCGGGGGCGCGTTCGCGCCCCCGGCGCGGTGAGCGAACAGAACCATGAGTGACGAAACAACAGGAAGGCCGGCCAAGCGAGGGATATTGCGCAGAGTGTTCTGGGCGCTCGGCATCGTGCTGGGCCTGCTCTTTCTGATGAATCTGTTCTTTCCAGACCTCGACCTTTCGATGGAGGACCGGGTTGGATTGATTCGTATCGAAGGGGTCATTCTGGATGCGCGATCCACGATCAGCGAGTTGAAGCGTTTTGCCGACAATCCCTCCGTGAAAGCGATCGTATTGCGAATCGACAGCCCCGGCGGCGGGGTTGTGCCGTCGCAAGAAATCCATGATGCGGTCCAGCGAGTTCGTGACAAGAGCAATAAGGCGGTGATTGCCTCAATGGGTTCGGTGGCGGCGTCCGGGGGATACTATATTGCGGTTGCAACCGATCGGATTATGGCCAATTCAGGGACGTTGACGGGGAGCATCGGGGTCATCATGGAGATGGCCAACGTCGAGGGGCTGCTCAAGAAGATCGGGGTCGAAGGTGTCGTGATCAAAAGTGGGCGGTTCAAGGATGTGGGGTCGCCGCTCCGGAAGATGAGTGATGAAGAACACGAGTTGCTCCAATCCGTCATGGACGATGTCCACAAGCAGTTTATTGAGGCGGTAGCGGAAGGGCGCGGACTCGAGGTGGCGGAAGTGCAGGCCTTGGCGGATGGTCGAATTTTTACAGGCCGTCAGGCCAAAGCTGCAAAGCTTGTGGACGAACTCGGTGATCTGGATGATGCCATCCAACTCGCGGCGGATGTGTCCGGCATTGAGGGCGAGCCAAAAGTCATTGAGCCGCGCCGGCGATTTTCGATCAGAGAATTGATCGAATCGCGCTTGTCGGTGCTTTTGCCTCAGTTGGACTTTTATTCCGGGGTCAGTCTCAAGTATCTCATGGCGTTCTAGCGCGGTCGGGTCGACGCGCAGGTCGATTCATTACCACGAAAGGGGAACCCGATATGACGAAGGCCCAAATCATCGAGCGCGTATCCGAACAAATCACGACCTTGACGAAGCGGCAGGCGGAAGTCGTCGTCAATACGATTTTCGACTGTGTGCGTGATTCGTTGAAGAACGGTGATAAGACGGAGATCCGAGGATTCGGCAGTTTTCGCTTGCGGGCTCGTCGGATGAAAGAAGGGCGCAATCCCAAGACCGGCGCGACTGTGGCAGTCCCTGCCAAGAAGGTCCCGTTCTTCAAAGCCGGCAAGGAATTGAAGGAACTTCTGAACCAGTCATAACAGGACGCGCATTATGAACGCACCAGACTCCCACGATGCAGTCGGGATAGATGTTCGTTGGACGGACGAGGCCTCCAAACGTCTAGAGCGGGCACCGCTCTTCTTACGCGGAATGGTCCGTCGTCTGGCTGAAAAAAAAGCCCGAGAACTTGGCCACGCGGAGATTACGGGGGAGATTCTCGATCAGTTCAAGAACCAAATGATGGGCGGTATGGGCGGCGAATCCGGCATGGCGGACGCTGCGGAACAAATGAAGCAAGGCCATCTTCCCTGGACTGCCGCTGCCAAGGAGCGCCTGAGCACTGTTCCGGAATTTATGCGCAGCATGACCAAACAAATTGCCGAAGAGATCGCCCAGGAGCGGGGCCATCTCGAGGTGAACGTCGAACTCTTCGAAAAGGTGGAAGCGCTGGGTGATCTCCGTGAGGCCTCGGCTCCTTCGTTGGAGTGGAGCGAGGGGGCGTTGGCCCAACTGCACGAGAAACTGAAGCAGTCGCCGCCGATCGCTGTCGAATTCGTCACCGATATGTTGAGGCGGGACACCGAAGATTTGGCGAGAGAGAGAGGCCTGACGCGGATCGACGAATCGATACTGCTTCAGCTGTGGGACGCGCCTCAAGGGCGAGTCACATGGACCGACGAGGCATGGAGGCGACTGCAGACGTCTCCGGATTTCGTGCGTAGTGGAATCCGCAGGGCCGCTGAGCGGCGGGCGCGGAAGCTTGGGCTCAAAGAAATTGATTCAGAGCATCTGACGACCTTCCGGAATCAAGCCATGATGAAAGCCGTCAAACGGATTCGCTCTTTCGGGTACAACGAGCTGACGTTTGAGGCGTTCGATACGGCGCTGGAGAAGACCAAGCGGCTGCAGGGGAATGAGCAGGCGGAAAAACGCCTTCAGGAAATTCGTGGGCATTTTGCCGATCCAGACGTGAAGAAACCGGAAGGTGGGACACTCGGTGCCGACTTGATGGGCAGCTTTCGCCGGTATCTCAAGGGAGAAGGGACACTCTAGCGGCAGGATGCTGAAAAAGGCCGCCAGCCTGTCTTGTTCATTTGGCCTGTCTCGTCTGTCTTGTTTATTTGTTTGAACCAGACCAACCAGATAGACCAGAGAAACCAGATGGACCAGACAGACCGGGCTTGCCCCAGACGTGTGGGCCATCGAAGCTCTGTTGTGCCGAAATAGTTTTTCCGCAGTCGTCAGGCTACTCATTCCCCCAGATAGTTTTCCTCACCAGCGCGCACAAAACGCAATGGGTTCCTCACGCTACTCTTGGCCATGTCTGAGCCGAGCAGGCCGGGGAATTGCTATGAGGTAGAGGCAGGGGCCGTGTGATAACGGCCCCTGCTGTATCAGTGGGTAGCCGTCTGTTGCGGCCAAAACTTATGACGGATTTGTGGGAGAGGTTCGCTATCGAGATTAGGGATATCGTAGAGACAGCGATCGATCGTCGCCACCTCATCTTCGGTCAAGTCCAAGGTGACCCTCTTCTTCCAGAACTGATCGAGGGTAAAATAATCTCCCGACTGAGGCTTTTCAGCCAAGAGCACCTTCATCTTATCGAAGCCTGCCGTGTCTACCCCGGGGACGCGGCCCTTATTGCGGTCGTGACACCAATGCAGTACCTCGGCGATTCCGTAAATCGACAATTCAATCTTTATCGTCTTGCTCATGGATTCCTCCTTACCAAGAGAGGCATTGTACCCCAAACCCTGCGCCGATTTCAAAGCCTTGCTGCGCGCGTCAGGATTGAGGAAGCTGCGTTTTGCAGGGGCTCGTTGCGCAGCTTGATCGATTGCCAGGAGAAAGCGGTGGTCTGTATACTGGCGCGGCCTATTTCGACTGGAAGTCTTGATAAAGGGCACACTTATGTGGACGCATCTGCATGTCGCCAGGTCCCTGCTTGAGGAGTCGTGCGTGATCAGAAGGGCTGACGGCCACAACAGACGCAGGCCATGGAACCTGGTGGTCATGGCGACAAGTCTCTCCCTGCTTGTGGCAAGTGGCTGTACCAAACAAGACCCCTACACCCCACCAGATCTCTTCTACTACTTTGCCAGCTACAAAGTAGGGAAGAATCCGACGACCGTCACTCCCATTGATGTCAATCAAGACGGGCTTACCGATTTGCTGACGACCAACATCGGCAGCGATACACTCTCGATTCTCTTGGGTAACGGTGACGGTACTTTTCGTGATCAAATTCAGCTAAGCACCTGTAAAGAGCCTCGCTCGCTCGCTCTTGGCATGTTCAATCGCGATCCGTATCCCGATGTGGTCTTGGCCTGTTCCGGGGGTGACGAAGTGGCCGTACTCTTCGGCCGCGCAGACGGAAAATTTGAAGAAGGGCCACGCTATCCTGTCCATCGGACTCCCATTGCCATCGCAAGCGACGATCTGAACGGCGATCAGGCACCCGACCTCGTGGTGGCATTGCGAAACGACAAGATCAAAGTCTTCCTGGGAACCGGCACTGGTGAATTCACCCATGGGGCGCAGTACGAATATGGCGATACGCCCACGTCGGTGGCGTTGGCCGACTTGAATGGCGATGGGAAGATCGATTTGGCGGTAACAAACGGGGGGCCGATGTCGAATGCGGTCTCCATCTGGATGGGGAATGGCGACGGCACGTTTCGCCCTCCCACCGACTATCGGACGGGGAAGCGCCCGCTCGGGGTGAGTTTCGCCGACTTCAATCGTGACCGGATCCACGACCTATTTGTGATCAACGGCCAGCAGGACAGCTTCACAACCTTTCTCGGGAACGGTAATGGGACTTTCCAGCCAGGGCTCGATTCCGGCGCCGACGCAGGACCGAATTTCGGGCTCGCTCGCGACTTCAACGGCGACCGTCGTACCGACGTGGCCATCGTCAATATTCAGTCGAGTGATCTCTCCATTCTCTTCGGCCGTGGCGATGGGACATTTGAATACCCGCCGAGAAACTATCGCACAAAGCCAGGGCCTTTCGCTCTTGCGACGTTTCGCGTCACAACGAAGGAGGCTGAAGAGCCTGGGCTCGTGACGGCGGACAACGGCAATGGAAGCGTCTCCATCTTTCTCCATCGAGGATTGAAAGCGGTGTCCGCTCCCGTCGCGCCTCCTCCGTGAGGCGCGTACGATGTCTGGCGATAGGTGGAGTGAATCAAAAGGCAGTCTTCTTGACAGCCTGTCGACCCTCGGCTACAGTGGCCGATGGGCGCCGCTTTCAGGTCTCTGGGTGCTCTGTTTCGAGGACACATGTGAGATCATTTGGATGGTGGTTTGCTATCGGTGCACTGCTCACCCTTTCCGTGCTGATGGTCCAGGGGGGCGTGCGAGACCTGCTCGACGGAGCCCCTTCCGGCAGTGGGGCCAGCGCGTATTTCTCATTTGGCACCACGATTTTCGGCGGAGGATTGTTGGCAGGTTGCGTGGCATTGGTGATGAATCGACTCCGGTAGACACAGAGTCTGAAGACAGGCGCGTCGATGCACTGTTTGAGATGTAAGGGCTTCATGATGGTCGAGCGTCACTATACGCTGGTGAATCGGCGACTCTACGCCCGTTGTCTGAACTGCGGGTTCTGGATCGACCTTGCCGACCTGCTCCGCTTTTTTCATAAAGTAATTGACAGTGGGTTTCGCGGAGGGAAGGTGCGGGAATCTTATACACTATGAGTAGGAGCGACGATTTCAGGATGACAAGAGACTGCGAGAGATCCCGTCGGTCGTCATGTCTCGCCCGCGCTGTTGGGGTGTTCGTCGGCCTCGTGTTGATCAGTGCCGGGACCATCACGCCATCTATCGCCCTTGCAAAGAGCATAGCGGGTCAATCTGCACATGCCCAAACTGTGGTTGTTCCGCACCAGTTTCCTCCTTGGCGAGTAGCTCCAGCCCATGGCATTCTTCTCAAGGAACTCAATAGTGGGCGTGTGTTGTATGAACACGATGCCGGAAAGCGAATGTCCCCCGCTAGCCTCACGAAAATTATGTCGGCCCTGGTCATTCTGGAAAGAGGTCAGTTGGATGATCTCGTCACGATTAGTCCCAATGCCGCACGGGCTCACAAGACGCACTTGCGCGTGAAGGCAGGGCAGGTCTTTAGGCTGGAGGATCTGCTGAAGGCGATGTTGATCATGTCCGCGAACGATGCCTGTCTTGCGGCGGTGGAGCATGTGGGTGGCGACGAAGCACAGTTCGTGACTCTCATGAATGACAAGGTTGCGGCCCTCGGCTTGGCCGATACGCATTTCAGTAATGGCTGTGGGTTCGATAACCCGGACCATTACTCGACGGCCGAAGATCTCGCCGCTTTGAGCCTCATTGCCCTCGATCAGCCGATCTTCCGTCAGTTGGTCCGTGAAGAACGCGCGATCATCACGCCTGTCAACAGTCACCATGCGTATGTCTTACACACCACAAACAGGTTGCTGGGACGTATTCCAGGCGTCGAAGGGATCAAGACCGGATTTACCTCCAAAGCCGGACGATGCCTCATTGCCAAAGTCTCCCAGAACGGGAGCGATCTTCTCCTCGTGATCCTCAATTCCAAGCGTCGCTGGAACACCGCGACGAATCTCATTACCTACGGGCTACAGGCTGCTGAAGCTCCGCACTGAATTCCCCTGGTTGATCAAGGCGACGCGCACGTGGCCAGAGGCGAGAAAGCTGTCGCAGCCTAGTTACCCGCAATCTGCTCGTTCGAGTCTTCACGGGAGCTCTGGCGAGGGTCTACAGACTGTATGACGGAGTGTGGGAACTGGGGGAAAGAAACGCGGCGGGAACGAATTCAAGCTGGCGACTGGGAAGAAGGATGGAGAGTGTTCTAGATTTTAAGCGCGCATTGGGGCCGAACATCCGGTCCGCATCGCTACCGAAGCGGGGAAAACTCCACGTTTACATCTTTCCCCAGATAGTTGATGACGAACCCCTGTTTATCGTAAGCCAGAATGGCGCCCATCACGTTTTCGTCCCCGTAGTCTTCCTGTCCCAATAGTTTTCGCACGTCATCAGGGCTTTCGCTGTTCAATACGTTGCGAAAGATGCCGCGAGTCTTATAGGAAAATCGATTGTTGATAAAGATCAGGTCGATCTTGCCGTCCTGGATGCGCACGCCAGCCATAGGCCCGGTCGGTTTGCGTTGGTCGAGCAAGAAGATAAACAAGGCTTCTTGTTCTACTTTTACTCCCGGAATCTTTTCATTCACCAGCGAGTCCAAGGCTTTGGCTTCGGAATCTCCCAACTTGACTCCAAACAATGAAATCTCGGCACTCTTCAAGGCCTTGGGGTCCATCACATCGTTCTTACTCAATTCGTAGGGCTCACCATACCCAGGGGACGCCCATGCGACGACTCCGGCCATCACCATGCAGGTTAGCGTGACGACTCGCAGTAAGTACTTCATCGACTCTTCCTTACCCATAGGTTCCGAGAGACGTATGGTGCGTGAGATCTATTGGCGAAATTGGCGAGACCAATGCAGCGTGTGCGCATTTTATCGAATGGCCTGAGAACTTGCAAGGAACGGCTGAATGCGCGATTGGAGTGGGTATTCCCTCGCTCTTATCCAGTCGTCACAGTCTGCGGTGACTGTTTTTTTGACGGGCGAGGAGGCGAGTCATGGCCGTTCAACAGAGGGTGCCGTCCCTCGCGGCAATACTTTGGTATCGATTACCCCGGTAGGCCAACCCCACCGAATGGCTCGGAACAGGATCGTACAAGTCGATCATCTGCAACCCAGATCAGGGCTATCACATTGACATCGGCGGCGGGTTCGTTCGCTAAGAAGGGAGGGATCATATGACGAAGCATCTGTGATTGAGGCTGTGAGCGACCATGAAGCGATCTGTCCCCACTCGTTTCTATACGGAAGAGGCTAGATGGTGTGATGGGTGGTGATGAGGAGGGCTCCGAGGTGCCGGAGCCGTTGAAAGTAGGGTCGACAACCATCATCAAGCTCGTCGGTCAGGTTATCCAGGTCGGCGACACAATCTTCGACGATCCCGAGCCGCTGGGGATCAAGCCCCTCAGGACTATCGAGGAAATACACCACGCATCCGCTGATCACCGTGTCGAGTGTCATCAGCGGCCCCTCTTGCTGGCTTCCTACTTGAGGCCATCGCTCCTCCTTGTGGGCTTCCCAGAGGGACAGCACGGCATCCCGATCCATTCTGCATGTCTCCTGCGATTCCGCGTAACTCAGCTCCGACCGATCCACCCTAGCGCATGAAGTAACAGGATCGCAAGCGCACAGTGATCAAGCTCCCGAGCTGGTAGGTGACGTCTCTCGGCCGACACACCAATCGATGACCGGCCCACGCCACGAGTGTATTCCAATCGACAGGAATCCCCCTTTGGCGATCATGCTTTCCGTCGTCACCATCCAGAGCCATTGGTAGGGCAGTTCCTGCACGGCGAAGATCAAGAAGACGCCTCCGATGATCGGGAGAAGCTCCCACCGCAATATCGCAGGGGGCTGCTACACCAACTTGCGGGCCCGTGTGATGAGGTAGCGGGGAGCCACCAGGAGGCCGATACCGTCGGCCAGTCAAATCCCGGCGAGTGCGGCCAACGCATAGCCCTTCAAACGAGAGCCCCCGACAGTACACGATCCCCGCCCTCATGATGTGTGGAGGTCACGGGTAGAGTCCGCGATGGAGATGAGCTTGGGCGACTTTATCGATCCCGCTCATCAAGGCGGCCATACGCATGGAAGTTTTTTTGGAGAGGGAAAACTGTAATGTCCGTTGGAAGGCGGAGGTCAGAATGTCTTGCAATCGCTCTTGAATGTCAGTAGCTTTCCAGAAAAATCGCTGCACATCCTGCACCCACTCGAAATAGGACACGATAACGCCACCGGAGTTGGCCAGGATGTCAGGAATGATAAATATACCCTGGTCTTGAAGAATGCGATCGGCATCAAGGGTTGTCGGACCGTTCGCCCCTTCGGCGAGAATCCGGCAGCGCAGTTTCGCGGCATTGCGTTCGGTAATCACCTCGGATAGCGCGGCTGGGACCAGCACGGTACAGTCGAGTTGGAGCAATTCGTCGTTGGAGAGCCAGTCTCCCAGCTTGGTGTCACGGAGGGTTTGGCCCCTGGTTTTGTAGCGTGTGAGAAGCTCTGGAATGTCCAAACCGCTTGAATTATGGATGCCTCCGTTCACGTCACTCACTGCGATGACACGTGCGCCAGACTCCTGCATGATGCGAGCGGTATGGGATCCCACGTTGCCGAACCCCTGGATGGCCACGGTTGTGTTCCGAATGTCGAGCTTGAGGTGACGAAGTGCTTCCATAGTGACGTAGACCACTCCGCGGCCGGTGGCCTCCTCACGTCCGAGGCTCCCTCCGATTGATAAGGGCTTGCCTGTGACGACGCCTGGCACCGAATACCCCACCTGCTGACTGTATGTGTCCATGATCCAGGCCATCACCTGGGCGTCTGTGCCGACGTCAGGGGCAGGCACGTCTTTTTCCGGCCCGATCAGCGGGAAGATTTCCGCTGTATAGCGCCTGGTCAATCGCTCTAATTCTGGCCGCGATAACTGTTTTGGGGCGATCGCCACGCCACCCTTGGCTCCACCATAGGGTAGGTCGGCTAACGCGCATTTCCAGGTCATCCACATGGCGAGTGCTGCAACCTCCCCAAGATTCACATCCGGATGATAACGAATGCCGCCTTTTGTGGGGCCGCGGGAAGAATCGTGCTGCACACGATAGCCGGTATAGACCTCGACCCGGCCGTCATCCATTCGAATAGGCACGCTGACGATCAGCGAACGCTCAGGAAGTTTCAGCCGCTCACGTAAATTGTGATCAAGCTCCATGGCCTCGGCTGCTTGATCGAACTGCGCAACCGCCAGTCGGAACGTCGGTGTGTCGAGTTCGTGCATTGGATATTCCTTTTATTAGGGTTGCAGCAGGGACGTCGATGTGAGGTGGTGGTTATGGTCTTCCTGCCTCATAACGTCGGGCGGGAGACTCATCCATTGAATGTTGAATGTTCGCGCGAATTCCTGCGCCACCTGTTGCGCGACGACTGAAGACGACACGGCGGACTGCCGGACCTCGGCCATGGATGTGATGTGGCACTGTGCCAGGCCGCAGGGCATGATATGGGAAAAAGAGGATAGGTCCAGATCGACGTTAAGCGCAAATCCGTGAATCGTGACCCCATGATCGATCCGGACGCCGATCGCGGCAATCTTCGCATCAGCATGATTCCAGCGCACCCAGACGCCAGGTTTCTTCTCGAGACGATAGCCTTCAATCCCCCATCGCGAGAGTGTATGGATCAAGACCTCCTCCAACTTTCGTACGTACTGTTTCGGTCCTGAGCAATAATGTGACAGCTTGAGGATGGGATAGCCCACGACCTGTCCAGGTCCATGGTAAGTAATCGAGCCGCCACGATCTACGGACTGGAGGCTGGCGCCTGTCCGTCGGAGGACCTCTTCCCCGCAGTCCCAATGTGCTGGTTGGGTGGTACGGCCCAGGGTATAGACTGGCAAGTGCTCAAGGAGCAGCAATACATCCCCTTGTCTTTCTGCAATCCGTTCTCTCTGTAGCTGTTTCTGAATGGTCCATGCCTCGGCATAAGGGATCGGTTGCGAAAACTGGACGAGTGTACCCACTTGTAGGATAGGCGTCGGGAGAGGCTCTCTCCCCTGTCCTGGGAAATCGCGACCCGTGTGTGATCCATCTGCGTGACTCATGGAACAGCTATTGGTTGCGATGGTTTCTGAAATGCGATCGTGGACTGGGCGTTCTTTCTCTGAATAGTCAGTTGCAGGGTCGGCTGGTATCCGGATTGTCGGAGGGAGTGCCAAAAGGCTTCGAGATTGTAATTCCGATGTTGGTCAACGGTGGTAATGATGTCGCAATTCTGGAGGCCTCCGACGGCGGCTAGACCTCCCGGCGCGACATTGAGAGTCAGGGCACCGTGGTCGCCTTCCAGCCCGAAACTGGCCATGATGCTCGCGGTGATGGTGAGAGGCGTGAATCCGAGATCGGGACGGAGGACTGACCCGTGGACCGACAAAGATTTTTCGTGGGAGGGGAGCGACCCAATCGGCGGTTCAGCGTAGGCGATTAGTCCGTCAAGTGCCAAGGCGATGACAACAAGGAGAAGGAATGGAATTGTGAAGAAGCGAAAGAGGAGGGAACTGGTCTTTGTTGTACGCACTGTCGTCATGGGGCCCCGTCTACTCGAGTCGGCCTCATTGTCGCACAAGTGCTCTCAGGGTGAAAGCCGTAGAACAGAAAAGGGGCGAGACCGATCCTCGCCCCTTTCTGCTTCCTGAGTCTGTGGTTTACTGGATGGCGGCAAACATTTCTTTGATCTCCGGGGTCTTCAGTTTCTTGAGCGCCTTCGCTTCGATCTGGCGAATCCGTTCCCTCGTCACTGAGAGGCTTTGCCCCACCTGCTCCAGCGTGCAGGACTGATCGTGGCCGATACCGAAGCGCAGCCGGATGACGGTTTGCTCTCGGGGCGTGAGCGTGCCGAGAATGCGCTCGAGCTGATGCGACATTTCCGTCCGGTGCACATGGGCATCGGGTGGGACGGCTTGCAGGTCTGGGAGCAGCTCTCCGAATTCTGTGCTTCCATCGCCCACCGGCTTCTCCAGGGCGACCGGCTCTTGAAACGCCTGCATGGTTTCGTGGAGTCGCTCCGGTCTCATTCGTAGCACATCCGCCACTTCTTCGAGTCGAGCCGGACGGCCCAGCTGTTGCCCGAGTCGTCTGGTCACGCGGAGGATGCGATGCGAGGCTTCAGTCTGGTGAACCGGAATGCGAATGGTTCGCGATTGATCCGCCAGCGCGCGCGTGATGCCTTGACGAATCCACCAGGTTGCATAGGTGCTGAACTTGAACCCTTTGCGGTATTGATAGCGCTCGGCCGCTTTCATCAAGCCGATATTTCCTTCTTGCACGAGATCCAGCAACGTCAGGCCACGACCCGTGTAATGTTTTGCGATATCCACGACGAGGCGCAGGTTGCAGCGCACCAATTCGTCCTTTGCCCGTTCGAGCACGATTCGAGCGGAGCGGAGGGTGGCCAGCTCTTCCTTGAGCTGTTTAGCGATGGTCACCGGAAGCTTCTGCTGCCCCGTCCCCTGCTTGATCATATCGGTGAGACTCTGCTCGGCCTTATCGATCGCGGTGGCTGAGAGTCCGCTCAAACCTCTGACCATCTGGAGTGTCTGGTGCACCTCGAGCGCAGAGTCCGAACGCTTGAGCCGGGGGAAGACTCGTATGGCTTGTCGTAAGGCCTTCCGAATGGTGCTCGTTCCGGAATCGATCTTCTTCGCCAGCTCGACTTCTTCTTCTCTGGTCAATAGAGCGCGTTCGCCGAATGAGCGAAAGTAGAGTGACTCCAACATGAACGGGCCGCCGCTCACGGCGGTGCGAGTCACCGCCTTCGTCGGCTCCTCAGGTTGTTCTTCTTCGGATGTATCTCGACCGATCACATCCAGGAGATCGCTCGCCTCGGGATCGTCTGCATCAACGTCCTTTGCAATCGTGGCTAGTTCTTCCGGCTCAGGGGTTGGGAATAGATTCTCTTTCATGTCGTCGCCCCTCCTCTGACTATCTGGTGTTGCGCTCCGCATGGTCGTGACCTCAGCAGGCTCGCGTTCTTTTGCACTACTCTATGAGAGACAGCTGTCCGTCAAACGATTCATTCCGGGCTCTGTGCCGTTGGGCTGCCCTCTTGTCTCTCTACGCAGCAAATCCTGTGCTGGATTGTTGATGAGAACGCCAGATCGCAATCCTGTGGAAAAACAGCACCATTAGAATGCTTTAATGAGGATGTCTGAGTGGAGGTGAGGCAACCTTGCTGCAGGTGTGTAGGGATGGCTATAGGGCAACAGGCCCAATCGCCACATCTATATCTGGGTCCTGTTATTTAAATGGGTGATCGTATCCATGGGGATAGGGAAATTCGTGGTGGAATTTTTCTCCGCCGCGATTTCGACGAGCCTCTGAAGATAGAGCAGTTGCAATAGTGGAATCATCTACACATGTAGAGGTCAAGAAATCCGTCATCGTGATCGTTGTCTTGTTGAAAACCTGGCGCAGCACTTCTAGAATGGGTCCCCGATGTCACATTTTCAATCAGGCGAGCGTATCCATTTGGTCGACAAGAAAGGGCGGCAGTATGCCCTGACCCTGAAAGCCGGAGATCGTTACCAGCTGAGCGGTCACAAAATTGCCCACGACGACCTCATCGGAAAGCCCGATGGTTCTTTAGTCACGCTCTCCGGCAACAAGGCGATGTTGGCGCTCAAGCCGACGTTTGGCGACTATGTGCTGAAGATGCC
>JANYEF010000142.1 GCA_025363325.1 Nitrospira sp.
GTCTGCATACTGCCCCACCGTCACTTCGAACTTATCCATGGAAAAGGCATCCACATAAACCCGGTGCGCCGGTTGTTCGTCTGCATCTCCCGCCGGACTCCCCATCGTGAACTCCCCCGCCGGCACCAGCACCATATCAACGGGTTCCGCGGCCATCGTAGGGTGCGTAGCGAGCCCGAGCAACGCGACAAGCACAAGCATCCTCCTCATGAACAGTCTCCTTATTATACTGAAAGAACCTTTACTCCCTGGTCCGCACATAGCCTAATGGGCGGGAACTATAAAGCCTCAGGCCTCAAAAAAACAACTGTATTGGGACAGGGGGCTGCCCCGTCTAGCAGGCTACGGAAAAACCGCCGCGCGGGCAGGCGGGACGAGCGAGGATTCGAAGTCCGAAGTTCGAGGTTTTCGGAACTTCGAACCCCGAACGTCGGATCGCGGCTGGTTCATCTGGTTAGTTTCGTTCAACCAAAAAAACAGGACAGACCAGATGGATCAGACCAACCAAATGGACAAGACAGGCTGGAAAACTGTCAGTCACGGTGTGATCGCGCCGCATGTTCCTTGAGCCAGCAACGATCCATCACGACAGGCAGACCTGCCTGTGCCGCTCGTGCGGCAGCGGCCTCGTTCACCACGCCTTCTTGCATCCAACTCGCTTTGGCGCCATGAGCAATCGTCTCTTCAACGATAGGAAGAACGTCTTCCGACTTTCTAAAGATATTCACAAGATCGATTGTGCCGAACACCGCGGCGAGCGATGGATAGGCAGGCTCACCAAGGACGTTCGTCTCGTTCGGGTTCACGGGAATCACACCGTAGCCTTGTACCTGCATATACGCAGCCACGCGATTCGAGGCTATGCTGGGTTCGACGACAATCCCACACGGCAATCGTGCGACAATCTCTCAGAATCTCGTCGATGATCTGAGCCGACTGATGTGGCATCCCTCACCCCCCCTGACAGATGACGTGAACCGTACCATGAATTAGACGGCTCGGACAATTCGCCGCCGAGGCTGAAAGGATTGACCACTTGACGACATGACAGAGATAGGGCATATCACCCTGGCCGTCCCGGCCTGGTGCAACACCTTACGATGGAGGCCTTTATGCGCGCACTATCGATTCGCTCTGGTCCCGCCTTCGTGAGGCGATTAATCCTCGCATCATGTCTGCTCTTCTCCTGGCCCGTCATGGCTGAAGACGGGGCGACGCTTCCCCTCTCGAAGATCGTGCTCTATTCCAGCGGCGTTGGATATTTTCAACATGACGGTACGGTGAACAACCGTGCACAGCTCGACCTGCGCCTTCACGCGAATCAGATCAACGACATGCTGAAGAGTTTGGTCGTACAGGACTTCGGGGGCGGCAAGGTCTCGACCGTCACCTACGGCTCACGCGATCCCGTCACCAAGACGCTCAGCAGCTTCGGCATCAATCTGAACGGCAACCCGACCCTGGGACAAATCCTGACCCAAGTCCGGGGGGAGCCGGTCGAAGTCACCGCACCGAATCCCATCGTCGGCACGTTGCTCGGCGTAGAAAAGAAAACGGAGTCCATCGGCGAGGGGTCGCAGCATCGTATCGTGGAGCAGGAATATGTCACGCTTCTAACAGAGGATGGGTTCCGTTCGCTCTCGCTGACGAACGTGCAGCGCATCAAATTAACCAATCCCGCGTTGAACGCTGAACTGCACCAGGCGCTGGCTGTTCTGGCCGGGAATCACGATGCCCAGCAAAAGACAGTCTCGATTACCTTCGACGGCACCGGCAGCCGCCGAGCCCGTGTTGCCTACCTGACGGAAACCCCCGTCTGGAAAACCACCTATCGCCTCGTCTTGGACGAGGACAAGGCGCCCTACCTGCAAGGCTGGGCCATTGTGGAAAATCAGACCCCACAGGATTGGCGCGACGTGACCGTCTCGCTCGTCTCGGGACGGCCCATTTCCTTCACGATGGATCTGTATCAACCGCTCTATAACCCACGTCCAGTTGTCCAGCCAGAGCTCTACGCCAACCTCAAACCCCAGACGTATGGCGACACAATGGATGAACTCAAACCGATGGCTTCTGCGCCTCCAGCCCGCAGCGAGATGAAGAAAGAGCGCTTACTCGGCAAGATGGCCCAAGGTTTTGCCGGTGGTCGGGCCAATGCCGCGGCAGAATCCGGCATGGCCGCCGATCTGGAAATGGGCAACCTGGAAGAGGGCGTGACCCCCATGGCGATGGGCGAAGACAAGGGCGAGCTGTTCGAGTATCGGATCAGCCAACCCGTCACCCTCGCCAAGCACACGAGTGCACTGCTGCCCATCATCGGCCAAACGCTCCAGGGGCAGAAAGTGTCGCTCTACAATCAAGGCGTCAATGCGAAACATCCACTGAACGGGTATCGGCTGAAAAACACATCGGCCCTTCATTTGATGCAAGGCCCCATCACACTGTTCGACAGCGGGACCTATGCGGGCGATGCGCGCATTGAGGATCTCCCTCCTGGACAAGACCGGCTCATCAGCTATGCCCTCGATCTCAAAACCGAAGTGGAACCCACATTCCAAGGCGGCACACAAGAACTCGCGACAGTCTCGCTGAAGAAGGGCACGATGCTGGTATCTCGACGCCTGGTTGAGGACCGGACCTATCTCATCAAGAATCGCGACCAGAAGGCCAAGACGGTTTTGATCGAACAACCCTATCGCGCCGATTGGAAGCTTGTCGAGCCGAAGGAACCAACAGAACGGACCAGGGACATGTATCGATTTAGCGTCGCAGTCGATCCAGGGAAAAGCACGACGCTTCGCGTGAAAGAAACGCTGCCCATTCAGGAAACCATCCTCTTGATGGACAGCGGCATCGACCAGATCCTCTATTATCAGCAGGCGAAGGAAGTCAGCCCGAAAGTGAAAGAGGCGCTGCAACGCGTGGTGCAATTACGCAGCAAGTTGGACGACACGCGCGCTCAGCGGACACGCCTAGACCAACGCACCGCTGAGATCACGGCGGAGCATGCTCGCATCAGGGAGAACATGCAGCGGCTCCAGCAGAACTCCGATCTCTACAATCGCTATGTGAAAAAGTTGGACCAGCAGGAGACCGAGCTGGAGAAACTGCGTAAGGAGATCGAGAGCCTCAAGAACGCGGAAGAAGAACATCGGCGGGAGTTGCAGAACTACGTGATGAATCTGGACGTGGCGTAATCCAGTTAGGCGAAGAATCGTCGGATATCTTCCGGAGGTGCGCAGCCGACAAGGAGGCCACCCTCCGACGAGACAATAAGGGGCACCCCGGCCTGGCCTGTTGCGTGCCAAGCCGCTTCCCATTCTTGAGCCACCTGGGAACTCTCGTTATCGAACGTACCCATACTCTCTGGCGAGCCGCCTCCCTGCTCGACCAGCAACCTGAGCACCGCCGGGTCAGAGATGTCGCTGCCTTCACACCAAAAGGCCCGATAGGTCTCACGCACAAACGCCATCCCTTGTGATCGATCTCGCCGCAGGAGTGCCACTGCCTGTTCAATCGCCGGCCTCGTATTGGGCTTACCAGGAGGAAGCGCAATGGGCAGCCCTGGCGCCAGCCGCTGCACGAACGTCACTTCATGGCGCAGTTCAGCACCTAACGAACCCTGCCAAGGTTTCATCGGACGGGGCAATTGCGGCGCATGCTGCACACCTCGCCATTCACAGCGATCGAGCAAACTCATCTCGTGCAGCCGTTCGTGCATCGCATAACAGAACGGGCAATTGAAGTCGCTGTAGAGAAAGTTCCGCTTCTCGATCACTCTGTATATTTTCCCATGAACCCTGCCGAACGTGAGCTTCAATACATTGATAGCCTACCGATGGGCACGAACAATATCCACTCGCATGAATGGCTGTCAAGCCACTTGCCGTTGCAGAAGACCATGGCAGTGATTTAGTGACGCTGAACGTCGGGTTGTGGGAGGAAGCGTTCCAGTTTTGTGCGGAGGGTTGGGAGGGTCATGGGTTTCGTGACGACGTCGTCCATTCCGGCCTGTCGGCACTTCTGTTCGTCTTCCGATGACGCGTGACCGGTGAGGGCGATGATGGGCAGATGCCTGGCGGTGGTTTGTTCCTGTCGCCTGATTTCTTGAGTAGCCTCATACCCATTCATCTCCGGCATCTCGCAATCCATCAGCACGGCATCGTAGGTAGCTTGGGCAATGGAATCCACAGCCTCCCGCCCGTTCCGTGCCACCTCCACCTGATAGCCAAGCTTCTGCAGAAATTTGCACGCCACAACCTGATTGATCTCATTGTCGTCTACGACCAGAATCCGGAGCGGGGTGGTGCGGTCCGCCATCAATGCAATAGACGGCATCACAGCATGAGCAGAAATCGTGCGCTGAATTGCAGGCAACAGGCTTGTGAAATACGTAAAGGAACTGCCCTTTCCTGGCACACTCTCCACCATCATGGCTCCACCCATGAGCTCAACCAGTTGACAACAGATCATCAAGCCCAGCCCGGTTCCCCCGTATCGCCTGGCCGTCGATTCCTCTGCCTGAGCATAAGCTCCGAATAATCGCGTTTGCTGATCCGCAGTGATGCCGATGCCTGTGTCCTTCACCGTCCAGTGGAGAACCACGGCGTCGGAATTGTTTTGGTTAGACGGCACTGTCTTCACGGATATATGAATCCCGCCCCGCTCGGTAAACTTGACGGCATTACCAACCAGATTAAACAGAATTTGCCGCAGGCGAACTGGATCACCACGTAACACAGCAGGGACGTCCGGCCCCAATTGAACCTGAACGAGCAAGCCTTTCTTCTTGGCTGCTTCCGACGTCAGTGTGATGACGTCCTCAATGAGAGGACGGAGCTCAACGTCGGCGACTTCCAAAGACATCTTTCCCGCTTCGATCTTCGAGAAGTCGAGAATATCGTTCACGAGCACTAAGAGCGATTCAGCCGACCGGTGCATGGTTTCCAGTAACTGCCGTTGTGGATCGGTAAGAGAGGTATCCTGAAGCAGTTGCGTGCATCCCAACACGCCGTTCATCGGAGTGCGCAATTCGTGACTCATCGTGGCCAGAAAGATTGCTTTCGCACGAGCCGACTCTTCTGCTGCCTCTTTCGCGCGGCGCAATTCCACGGCTGCGGTAATATCGGTTCCATAGGCTCTAACCTGCTTCAAATCCCCCAATGGGAAGAAGGACCAAGCCAGCACACAGTCTTCAACGTGATGTTCCAATCGAAGGGTGGGTTGCTGCGAATCAAGACAGTGATTCAGAATATCCGACAAATTCGGCGGGAATACGGCTTCCACTCGTCCTTGGATGGAGGTACCGTAATTGAGGAGTTCCACCATGGCTGAATTGGCGTAGAGCATATTGTCGTCTTCGTCAAACTCCACAATTGGATTCGGCGCATCTTCCGCAAGTCTGGCCACCCGTTGAACATCTTGCTCCGCTTCCCGTTCCACCGTCAGGTCGCGACAAACAACAATGGCCCCAACAGGCTCCATGCCTTGACACCTGGGCCAGAACGTCGCCGAGATCTCAAGCCCCGTACCATCGGCTCGGATCCAGTGATGGGACGATACCATTGTGACCTCACCGGTTCGTACGGTGTGTTCCAATGGACAATGGTACGGGCTTCCCGCCCTTGAGGAGATGCATCCCACCAACTCGTGAAAGACTGAGCCGATGACATCCTGATGACGGCCCACGAGCTGTTGCGCCACAGGGTTGAGAGACAAGATCCGGCCCTCTGGATCTGTCACAAACATCGCTTCTCCGGATGACTCGAGAATGAGAAATGTATCCTCACGAGTGGGCAACCAGGAGAGGTTCCCCTTTGGGCCAGGATCAGGGGTGGGACTGAGAGAGAGACTCATGCGGCCACCTGTCTGAGAACAGCTTCAACATCGAGACCTTCTCGAACCGCATTCCGCACATCACGAATCGTCCGTCCTCCCTCTGGTTCATGGAGTAAATCCAAGGGCACCGGTGGGCGGCATGTCTTGCCGGACTGGTCCCTGCAGATATACAGAAGGGGCAGGTGGACTTTCCCCGGCGTGATGGCGCCGACGACAGCGAGCTCCCCGGAGCTCAAGGCCACCAGACTGTACAGAGGATATACGCCGATCGCGCGAATCAAGTGCGACACGACCTGCAAGAGCGCTTCATCGGCTCGATACCGTTGGTAGAGCTGCGTCAGCGCCTGATGTGAAGACATCGGAGTGAGACCTGTCTGACCGGTGACAAACTCATCAAACTGGTCAATGATGCCAACCAATCTGGCAGATTCATGATGTGCTGCCGACGTCTCCCCTGGCAGTCCAATCTCCGGGGTCAGATTATGATGATCCTTCACGATGGCGAGAACGGCCAGATCGGATGATCCGCTCTTTTCGAGGATCGTGCCCCCTTGCGATGTATGGCTCTCGTACAGAAGCTGTTGAGCCCTCGTCATACCATTCGGTCGCTTCACAATATTCTGAGGTAAGAGCGTGAGCCCGATGTCATGCAGCAACCCTCCGACCCCCAGCTGCTGCAACCGTTCACCAGAATAACCTAGGGCCTGCCCAAGGATCACTGACAGGGTACATACGTTCAGACCATGTTCATGGAGTGTTGGATCAGGCTGTCGCAATCCTAAGGCCGCATAACAGGCGTCCTGCCGATCAAGAATATCGCCAATAATCTCGTCGATGAACTCGCAGGCGGCATCATACTGTACGATCCCGCTCATGCGCGTTTCCTCAAACAGACCATTCAGACGGTTAACGCATTCGGCACGACGCTGCTTGGCTTTAGAAAGATTCTCAGCCAGTACTACCGCAGGGAGGAGCGAAGGTGATGCTGCGAATTGAGTATTGGGGTGTAACGGCGCGAGGTTTTCGACACGAACAGTCTCGACCAGCCCTGAGCGAGAAATTTCATGGTCGACAACATCCAGCCCCTGCTCTGTGTCGATTGTCACCTCGGCGACCCCGGCACGCCGAAGGGCCTCGATTTCCGATTGATACTTGATCTTGAACCTATGGCGAACAAACGGGGTCTGCAGCCACGATCGGTCTACGCCGATCAGGTACATGCCGACCATGAGACGTGTAAGGGGAATGGTCCGTTGTGCCACGGGTTAAATCCTGATGAGCGCTAAGTACATTCAGCTCTACTCTATCGGTGTGTTTGCGTAATTCTTCAATTCGCATTTTACGTCTGGAGAGACTATTCTTCTCTGGTGTTCATTGTGGTCCGTTGTCACACATTCGGTTCGCGAGCAACCCGGTACGTGGGGACTAAAGTTCCCACGTCAAGTGACCGATAAGTGAATCGATAGGGTCGAAAGGGCTATCCCTCCGAGTAGTCGAGTCGAAATCTCGACAAAGATCCTCCTGGAGGTGCCTAATGCTTGGCGCAATTTACCCTGCCTTCACTGGACTCGCTGCATTTGCAACGCAGGTCGCGGTTACGGCTCACAACCTGGCCAATGTCAATACCAACGGGTTCAAGAAATCTAAAACAGAGTTGGTCGCAGTGGAAACCGGAGGAGTGCTTCCGGTTGTACAGAAGGACGAATCAGCTGGTCCTTCAATACTGAACGACACAGGCTATGGTCCAGCCCAGGTGGAATTATCGAATGTAGACCTGGGGGAAGAGGCCGTTAACCTGATTCTCGCGCAGCGGGGATTTGAAGCAAATCTCAGTACCATAAAGACGGCAGACGAAATGCTGGGCAGCATCCTGGATATCAAGAAGTAACCGCTCCCACCCTTCAAAGCGAGAGCCAGCCCGTAGAAGGAATGTCGCGTAGCATTCCGCTCGATCAGTATGGTATGTCGAGCCCATGGCTGGTCCTCGCGTTCTCCTGCTCATCCCTCCACTCACTCAACTGAATACCCCCTACCCATCCACCGCCTATCTGACAGGATTCCTCCGTGGTCATGGGATTGAGGCCTCCCAAGCCGACCTCGGCATCGAGATGGTGCTCCGGGTCTTCAGCCGATCGGGGCTCCAGGCTGTGTTTGAGCAGGTGCGCAAGCGCGAAGAGGAATTGCCCGGTGAAGCCAGGCAGATGCTCGCGGTCGAGCCGGCCTATCTGAGCGCGATCGAACCGGTCATCGAATTTCTCCAGGGACGCAATCCCTCCTTGGCTTTGCTCCTCGCCCGCCCAGGCTTTCTTCCCCAAGGACCTCGGTTTGCCGTCCAGAGAGGACGTGCTTCGTCATTACGTGCTCTATCGGAACAGGATCGCGCTAAGCGGTTCGCCACATTGTATCTTGAAGACCTGGCCGATCTGATTCAGGCGACCGTCTCTCCCCATTTTGCCCTAAGCCGCTATGCCGAACATATCGCCCGAGCCGCGTCGTCGTTTGAGATCATCATCGACGCGGTAACCGTCCCCCCGACGCTGACGGATCAATTCATGCTCGAATCTTTATGGGAGCATCTCAATCGCCTCAATCCATCCCTCGTCGCTCTCACCGTGCCCTTTCCAGGGAACCTCTATGGCGCGTTTCGTATTGCCCACTCGATCAAGAATCGACGACCAGACATCGCCATTGCCCTTGGCGGAGGATATGCCAACACGGAGCTTCGACGCCTGTCGGATCCCCGCGTGTTCGACTACGTCGATTATGTCACCCTCGACGATGGGGAACGGCCTCTGCTCTCACTGATCGAACATCTGGCAGGGACGAGACCGCGCACGCGACTCTGCCGGACATTCTATCGAGAGAAGGATCGAGTGGTCTTCGCCAATGATACGACCGATCGGGAGTTCAGCATGGCCGCGGTCGGCTGTCCGACCTATAGCGGCCTCGCCTTGGATCGCTACCTCACGATCTTGGACAGCACGAACCCAATGCATCGCCTCTGGTCGGAAGGCCATTGGAACAAATTGACAGTCGCCCACGGCTGTTACTGGAAGCAATGCACGTTTTGTGACGTCGGACTCAACTACATCAGTCGCTATGAAATGACGCCGACCGATCGGCTCATCCAGCAAATCGAGCAACTGATCGCCGAAACGGGCCGCCGAGGGTTCCACTTTGTCGATGAGGCTGCGCCTCCCGCTGCCTTGAAATCGCTCGCCTTGGCCCTACTGGAACGGGGCATCACCATTTCATGGTGGGGCAACATCCGTTTCGAAGAAGCGTTCTCACCGGACCTCTGCCGCCTTCTGGCCGCCTCCGGTTGCATCGCCGTGACGGCAGGACTCGAAGCGGCCTCGGACCGGCTGCTGGAGAAAATTAAGAAAGGGATTACCGTCGATCAAACCGCTCTTGTGGCAGCGGCCTTCAAAGACGCAGGCATTCTCATCCATGCCTATCTCATGTACGGTTGCCCCTCTGAGACGGTTCAGGAAACGGTGGACTCGTTGGAAAGGGTACGGCAATTGGTGGCGGCAGATCTGATTCAATCCGCCTTCTGGCATCGTTTCACCGCCACAGCCCATAGTCCGATCGGGCTCAAGCCGGCTGCCCATGGATTGCGCATTCTCGGGCCTGAGTTTCAGGGCTTTGCGGAGAATGACTTTCTGCATGAGGATCAATGCGGCAAGACGCCGGAGTGGCTCGGCGAAGGGCTCCGACGGTCGATGCTCAATTACCTAGAAGGGAGCGGGCTCACACTCGATGTTCGTCAATGGTTCGACCATTCCGTGCCAAGGCCACGCGTCTCCCCCACCTGGGTACGGCGGATCCTCAAGGGTCGAATTGTTGAAGATAACCCACGAGCAGAACGGCGATTCGTCTGGCTAGGTGGGCAACCAGTCTGTGAACCGGTCGGAAGAAGGACGCGACTCATTCTGCCTGGGCGTACCAACGACCACGCTGTGACACTCGCCAACCAACAGGCTCAGTGGCTTGACGATCTGATTCGGAGGTCCACACCCCAAAACAACCCATCGAGTCCCTACCCCCTGCTCCGGGAAATGAAGACCACATTTCCAGGAGACGTAAAAGAGTTTGAGAGCTTCCTCGGTACGACCTCCTGGAGAAAGGTTCGCTCAGCCGGCCTGCTGCTCGTATAACAGGCTGCGGAAAAACTATGCCGCCACGCTAGAGCTTCGATGGTCTGCACGTCCGATAGCCGCGCGAGACACGTGGAATCAGGACTTGCGCGTCGCGCCTGGCTTATCTGGTTCATCTGGTCTATCTGGTATGTCTGGTTCAACCAAACAAACGAGACAAACCAAACAAACCAAATAACGGTCTTCTTCTGCTGGCGGACTTTTTCAGCATCCTGCTAGCCACGAGGTGCAAACATGATGACCGCCATCCCCACAAGACACAGTGCGCCTCCCAAGATGTCGAACCGATCCGGTCTCATACCATCCATGACCCATCCCCAGAGAAGCGACAACACAATGAACATGCCGCCATACGCGGCATAGACCCGACCAAAGTGGGCCGTCTGAAATGTTGGAATAATGCCATAGAGAATGAGAATGGCGGCTCCGGCAATCCCATAACCAAGTGGCCGTCCCTCTCGGAACCAGAGCCACACAAGATACCCCCCTCCGATCTCGCACAGCCCTGCAAACACATAGAGTCCGATCGATAACACTATCGACAT
>JANYEF010000193.1 GCA_025363325.1 Nitrospira sp.
CGCAGCAAGCCGGCATCGATGACGACCCGTATCCCGTCGATCGTCAAACTCGTCTCGGCAATCGAAGTGGCCAGCACGATCTTTCTTATTCCCGGTTGAGTGGGAGCGATCGCGCGGTCCTGCGCGTCTTGCGGCAGGTCGCCATGGAGCGGTGCGATGAGGATCTGGGAGCCCAAGCTCAGATCAACGAGCGTTCGCTCAACGCGGCGGATTTCTGCCATGCCCGGCAGAAAGACCAGGAGACTACCTGGGTCCTGCGCAAGCGAGCGCCTGATCGATTGTACGACTGCGACATCCAGGTGGCCGGAGAGGGGCTGCTCGAGATACCGGATTTCTACTGGAAACATCCGTCCTTGACAGGCGATGACCGGCGCGTGCCCTAAGAGATCTGCGATCGGTTCACAGTCCAACGTCGCTGACATCACGAGCAGGCGGAGCTCCAGGCGGAAGATTCGTTGCGTTTCGAGACAAAGCGCGAGGCCCGTGTCGGCTTGCAGGCTCCGTTCGTGGAATTCGTCGAAGAGAACGATCGCATACGCGCTAAGCGCAGGATCGTGCTGGAGCAGGCGAGCGAGGATGCCTTCCGTGACCACTTCGATTCTGGTCTTGGGCCCTACCTTCGTATCGAGCCTCATGCGATAGCCGACCGTTCCGCCGACCGATTCACCCAGCGTGGTTGCCATGCGATGGGCGGCGGCACGGGCTGCGAGCCGCCGAGGTTCCAACATGAGCAGCGTCTTTCCGTCTAGCCAGGGAGCATCAAGCAAGGCCAGCGGCACTCGCGTCGTCTTTCCGGCGCCGGGCGCCGCGGTCAGCAGCGCATTCCGTCCCTCCGTCAGCGTGCGACGAAGGGTCGGCAGCACATCTTCTATTGGGAGCCTGGACATGATAGGTTCGGTGTTCACGGGAGAGACTCTAACAGACTCACGGCAGGGACGAAAAGGAAACGGACGCGGAAACGGACGCATGGCCCTCTAAGAATGTCGGTAGCAGTCCGATTATTGCGCACCAGTATACATTTCAGAAAGACCATCGAGGCATTGTATGAAACACGAAACCACGCACCCACCGACGGAAACGCCAGCGAAGGGATTTTCTCCCGGCTTCGCGGCGCTGGGCCTGGAAGCCGCCCTGCTCACCACGCTCGACACGCTAGGCTATGAAGAGCCCACGCCGATCCAACGGGAGGCAATCCCCCCGTTGTTGGCAGGCCGCGATCTCTTGGGCCAAGCGGCAACCGGGACCGGCAAGACAGCGGCCTTTACACTGCCACTGCTCCAGCGCATCGCCCATTCGGCGCGGCGCTGCCCCTCCGTGCTCATCCTGGTACCGACCAGAGAGTTAGCCATGCAGGTCGCCGAAGCCGTCACCCGCTATGGAAAAGAACTCAAGATCACCGTGCTCGCGGTCTATGGAGGACAGGTCATCGGTCAGCAGCTCCATGCGCTCAAGCGCGGTGTCGATATCGTCGTGGCGACACCTGGGCGGGCGCTGGATCATATCCGTCGAAAAACGCTGCAGCTCAAGACGATTCAGACGGTCGTGCTGGACGAGGCCGATGAGATGCTCGACATGGGATTTGCCGAGGACCTCGACGCCATTCTGGAACAGACACCCAAAGAGCGGCAGACCGCGTTGTTCTCTGCCACCATGCCGCTCCGGATCGCCTCCATTGCCAAACGTCATCTCAAGGAGCCGGTCGAGATCAGGATTGCCAAGGAGCCGCTCAAGGCGGGCGCTGCTCCTCGCGTCCACCAAACAGCTTACATCGTCGCCAGGCCGCATAAGGAAGCGGCACTGGCTCGTATTCTGGATATGGAGGCTCCGAAGTCGGCACTCGTGTTCTGCCGTACTAGAATCGAAGTCGATGAACTGACTGCCATGTTAACAGGCCGTGGGCACAAAGCCGAAGCGATCCATGGCGGCATGAATCAGCCCCAGCGTGATCGCGTGATGAGTTCGTTCCGGTCTGGTCAGACCGAACTCCTCGTCGCCACGGATGTGGCGGCGCGGGGGTTGGATATTCCGTCCGTGTCGCATGTGGTGAACTACGATCTGCCCGCGTCTCCGGAAGGCTATGTCCATCGGATCGGACGGACTGGGCGGGCAGGGCGTGAAGGGGCGGCGATCACCGTCATCGACCCACGGGAGCAGCGGTTGCTCTGGAACATCGAGCAACTCACGAAGGCCAAAATTGTTGTGACTCCAGTGCCGACCGTCGCCGACCTTCGCACGAAACGGCTCGCACGAACCAAGAGTGCGATTGAAGAAGTGCTCGCGGCTGGTGACCTGGATCTGTTCCGGGCCATTGTCGCATCGCTGGCCGAACAGGGAGACCCCATGGAGGTGGCAGCGGCAGCCATCAAACTCGTCTTTCGCATGCAGGGTGGGGAGCGGAAGGAACACGATATTCCGACCGTATCGAGCCGACTGCCGGAGCGGCCATCGATGGCGCGGCGCCCCATGGAAGATCCACGAGGGCGGGCCGGTGGCATGATGCCGAGAGAGGGACAGGGCCGCCCGCTTCACGCGCCTGGTCGTGGCGGACGAACGCCGGGGATGGCCAAGGTGTATATCGGCGCGGGCCGAGAGGCAGGGATTCGGCCAGGCGACCTCGTCGGGGCGATTGCCAACGAGGCCGGACTTAATTCGAATGTGATCGGCGCCGTTGAAGTAATGGATCGATTCTCGCTGGTGGAAGTGCCGGAAGTGCTGGCCCGTGAGATCATTGCGACCCTCAGCCGGACCAGAATCAAAGGACAGAAGGTGGCAGTGAGGTTATTTCTGGAGCAGCCAAGAGGGGGGAGGGCATAGCCAGGTGCCCTTCTTGCTCGCAGAGCCCCCACGATAAAGCGGTGGTCGCTCGATGCGCGCAGTCAAGGGCAGCCTGGCCACGCCCTCTGTGAGTGAAAATAAGAGGGGCAATCGGAGGCCCTCGCTAGGGCTACTGGCACGTCTCGGCGTGCCAGTGGGTGGGCGGGGAGAATGCCGCGCGCAGTGTGGGGAACCCTCAGCCACCTCCTGTAAAGTAAACGAGCGAGCTTGGAAGGATTATTTATAAATTGTCAGCGGTCTGAGACTTCGCAGCGGGAGGAGATGAAGGACGAAATATAAGCTTTGCGTGGAGTAATGAGCAGTCCCCAGCATTCCCGTCCTGTTAGATAGGGTATTCGTCCTACACTGTCAGTTTCCATTTTCACCACATGCAATGGAGGAAAACGTGATGAACGGCAACCAGGCCGATTCCATGCTGCGTCTTATGAGCCTAATGTTCAGAGCCCACCCTTGGCATGGCGTCCCCATCGGAGACCAAGCCCCGGAGGTGGTGACGGCGTATATTGAAATCGTGCCGACCGACACGGTGAAGTACGAAGTCGATAAGGTGAGCGGTTTTCTCAAGGTGGATCGCCCGCAGCGATTCTCGAACTATTGTCCCGTCTATTACGGACTGGTTCCGCAAACCCACTGCGGTGACGGCGTCGCGGCCTTGTTTTCCGCACGGGCCAATCGCCCGGGTGTCGTGGGGGATGGTGACCCCCTCGATATCTGTGTTCTCACGGAGAAGACGATTCCGCACAGCGACATTCTCCTCACGGCCCTGCCCATCGGTGGCCTCAGCATGGCAGACGGTGGCGAAGCGGATGACAAGATCATCGCCGTCATGAAAGACGATGCGACATACGGGGGCTATACCGATATCAGTCAGGTTCCGCTGGCACTCCTCGATCGCCTGCAGCATTATTTTCTGACCTATAAGAGTGCCCCGGGCAGCATCCACCATAAAGTCGAAATTACGAGTATCTATGGCCGCGAGGAAGCCTTGAAGGTCATCCGCACCAGCCATCAGGATTACAAGGCGAAGTTTCCTGAATTGGAAATGCGGTGGGGGTAGGGAAAGGATTGAAGGCCCTCGTTGGACGCGCACAGTGAAGGATCTGTCTGGCTGTTACCCTGCTTTCTTCATCTGCTCCGTTACGAGCGTGTGGGGATGGGAGACGATATCTATTCCGTTCCTGCCGTGGCTTTTGACGCGGTAGAGCGCGTAGTCGGCCATCTTGCGTAAGAGTTCGGCGCTCAATGGCTGCTCGGGGAACCCAACCGTCGCCCCGATGCTGACCGTAATGGTAAGCGGGCCGCTTGGTGTGTCAAAGGGCATGTCGCTAATAGCCATCCGAAAGCGTTCGGCGCACTCTCCCAATTCCCTTAGATCGCAATTTGGCACGATGATCAAGAATTCTTCTCCCCCAACGCGCCCGACGTGATCATAGCTGCGGGCGGTCTCGCGCAGTCGCTGCGCGGTTTCTCGCAGGACGGTATCTCCAACCGGGTGTCCATGGGTATCGTTGACCCGCTTGAAATGATCGAGGTCAGCGATGAGGACCGCCACGGGGTGACGGTTTCGTTCAGCCCGTGACAGTTCCTGCGTCAAAGCGTTTAGGATCGCCGAATGATTCAGCAACTCCGTCAACGGATCGTGCCTCGCCTGCTCCTTGGATTCATGGAGAAGCTGTAGGTTCTGAATCGCGGTACCGGCTTGGGCGGCAAGGGTCAGCACAACCTGTTCGTCCAGTTCGCTGAAATCGGCTGCGAGGCCGTTCGGCGTCAGTTTATTGGCGAGAAATAGCCGGCCAAAGAATTGGCCATGGCATCGTATCGAGACGCCGAGGAACGACGTCATCGGGGCATAGTCTGAGGGAAGTCCGAGGGCCGCCCAGTGTTCCCTGAGATGAGCCATGCGGAGAGCGCCGACTTCTTGCCCAAAAGCTTTCCTCGACCCCTGTTCGAGCGGGTGGGTTCGAATGGCGTGGGCCGCCGCATCATCGATTCCGGAGGTCAAGAACTGTGGCTCCTCTTGCGAGTTATGGTGATTGAACTCGAAGGCCGTATAGCGTGCACCGGTGTTCTCCTGTGCGAAATGAAGGAGCTGGTGTAGCAGTCCGTCCAGATCCTGCTGTGCGGAGAATATCTGTGCGGCCACAACTAACGTATGAAGGGCCTCCGTCCGTTTCATGAGCGCCGCTTCCGCGTCGGTCGCTCGCTCGAATTCCCGTTTTGCGGTGCCCCATTCTCCATGAAGGGCTTTGATCATCCCCACCACAAGACCAAGCAAGGGGAGGAGGATCAGTATGGTAACAAATGATAATTTCACGAGAAACGACCGAATGGGGGCAAGAATGCTGTCACGGTCTACACGAATCAAGATGGTCCAGCGTAGGGTCGGGTCGGCATGAGCGATGGAGACCTGTGCATAGGCGGTGATGACCGAGGCCCCGCGGTCAAGATGCGTTTCTTCGACGAAGCCCCTCGTGTTCACTCCCATCAGCATTTCGGAAGGAAGGCCGAGCTGTGTCGAGTTGCGGCTACCGTCCTGTCGCGTCGTCGAATCGGCAATCAAGTCGCCCTTCTCGTTGAGGAGCTGATATTCAATATGCGACTCTTCTGTCCACTCGATGTTCTTAAGCACCTGCATCGTGTCGTCAAGGATATGCATCAGTGAGGGGACTCCCACAACGGCCGCGATCGCGCCGAGAAATCGTCCGTCTGGACTGTGTAGTGGAGCGATCACCGTGATCGCCGAGGTCCCTACGGATTCGTCGCTCATCTGCACATCCAGGATCCTGACGCCCGTGATGGTGCGTGCCAGTTGGAACCAGTGACTCTGGCTCCGATCGAGGGAGATAGTGGACATTTCAGTGGCCGCGATGATCCTCCCGCGTGCGTCGGTGACGCCGATCCACCGATAGGCCGGGTGGGCCTGCACCAGTTCGCGGAGATAGTGTGTTAGCGCCTCAGGGTTCTGACCATGGGTTATCGGAGCAGTGGAAAGCAGCTGGATGTCGTGGTAGCGCTCCAGGATCATCATATCCAATTTGCTGGCGGCATCCGTGGCCGCTTGCACTAGGCTATGGCCGGTGGATTGGACGAGTCTGTCTTGGACGGTGCGCGCGGCCCATCCCAGGCAGAGCAGCGCAAGCAGTGCAATGACGAAGACCACGGAAACAATCCAGGTCTGATGACGGTCCATCCAGGCAGGGAATCGGTCTGTTGTAAACGAGACGCGAACGGCGGTACTCACGGGAGCAGGCGAAACCCTGGCAGGCTTAGGGGTGGCGGCGATGTGGGTCTGGTTTTCCATCCAAGTATTCTTCTTTTTCGGAGCCTTCTGCTGATGGCTGCATTCATCATAAAGTAAGTCATGGGCGAAGCAAGAAAAGTGCCGATTGTCGCTGCGATTAAAGCGCGCACATCGCTCCTGAATACAATATGATGTCAGAGCATGAGGGCTTATTGGATGGAGCGATAGAGGCGTCTGCGACAAATCGTGGCGCAAGTTGTGGAGCCTCTAATAATACACAGTGCGAAAGAAGGCTAGGCTCCCCTCCATCGTAGGGCCTCAGTGACGCAAAAACTCGATGGCCAGCATGTCATAGATCACGAGTGGAATGGGATACCGGGCGCAGGCAGCTGGGGATCGACCGGGCCACCTGTTCTGTGAGAAAAGAATCAATGCCCGTGGAGAATGTGTGCGTGTCATGAAGCCGAGTCCTCGTAATTGTGCCCATGCCCATACAATAGTGATCATGAAGATGAGGCTGCCGTGACCGTGTCTCCCTGGACGGCCAAGCTGCGTGAGTGGCAGGCTCGCGCCGTATCCCGCGTCCTGACCCATGCGGGTCCTGATTTTCTCGCGACGGCGACACCCGCGGCAGGGAAAACTCGCTTCGCCTTGCGGATCGCCCATCAGTACCTGGCCGATCGAGTGGCCAGCCGTGTGCTGGTCATCTGCCCGACGAATCACCTACGCACGCAATGGGCGACCGCTGCCGGCCTGGTGGGGATTCACCTGGATCCTGGGTTGACGAACGAGCAGGGCATCGAAGCACGCGACTACCATGGCGCCGTCGTAACCTATCAACAAGTCTGTCTCGCGCCGGCGGTATTCCAGCGAGCCTGCCGGACCCGGCCCACGCTGCTCATTTTCGACGAGTTGCACCATGCGGGCGAGGGCAAGGATTGGGGCAACGCGCTGCGGGAAGCATTTGAAGAGGCGGTCTTTCGCCTAGCCTTATCGGGCACCCCCTTTCGCTCCGATAACAATCCAATTCCCTACGTGCGGTATGAGCAGGGCGAGAGCCAGGCCGATTTCACCTATGGGTATGCCGAAGCGATTCGCGAGAGTGTCTGTCGTCCGATTCTCTTTCCGAGTTACGAGGGGGAGCTGGCGTGGCTCTCGGATGGCCGCGAACATCGGGCGACATTTGAGGATGGACTCACCTTCGAGCTACAGCGGGAGCGGCTCAAGACTGCGCTCTTGCAAGACAGCTGGCTAGGGCCGGTCATCACAGATGCCCATGCCGAGTTACGCCGGCTCCGCAAGCAGGAACAGCCGGATGCCGGCGGACTCATCGTCGCGATGAATCAGGACCATGCCAGGCAGGTGGCGGAACTGGTCGGGCGTGTCACGGGTAGCCGCGCGCATGTGGCCGTGTCCGACGATCCGTCGGCGTCGAAGACGATCTCTACGTTCGCACATCATAAGACCCAGCAATGGCTCGTCGCGGTGAACATGGTGAGCGAAGGCGTCGATATCCCGAGGCTCCGTGTCGGCGTCTACGCCACGAATGTCCTGACCGAGATGTATTTCCGCCAAGTCGTCGGGCGATTCGTCCGGATGCAGGAGGGATTGCCGAAGCCTCAGCGTGCCTGGCTCTACCTGCCGAAGGACGCCACCCTCGTCCACTATGCCAAACGGGTCAAGGCGGAACGCGACCATGTGCTGGAAGAGATCATGCCCTCCGTACAGCGAACGCTCTTTGGTACAGCCGCCACCTCACTGAAAGAGTACATCCCTCTGCATGGGGTGGCGAGGATGGATACCTTGATTGGGGAAGATGAAGCGGAACCAGCCATTGAGGGCAAGGGCGGAGCAGAGCCAGCGGTGGCGCTCCATGACAAGAAGAACGAATTGCGAGACCAACACCGCGCCCTCGTCGGCGCCGTGGCGAGAAAGACCGGTATCGATCATCGCCAACTCAATGCCGAACTCATCAAACGCACCGGCGGCCGGGTCGATCAGGCGACCGTGCCGCAACTAGAACGCCGTATTGCGCTGCTGGAGAAGTGGCGGGACACTGGCTTTGACGGCGGTCGAGCCTAACAGGATGCCCCAAAAGTCCGCCAGCAGAAGAAGACCGTTATTTGGTTTATTTGGTTTGTCTCGTTTGTTTGGTTGAACAAGACAAACCAGACGAACGAAACAGACCTGATGAACCAGTCCCGCCAGTCTTGCTGGGCTATCCTGCGCACGAGGCGTTCCTCATCCCAACATCCAATAAGTCTTACTGTACGGCACTGATGTGCAGGCCACCTGGAGTCGGCGGGGCTGTCGGGGATGGCGGAGGAGGCGTGACAGGCGGCGGTACGGTGGCTGTGCCGACAGTGAACGTCACCGGCACGGTGACCGAGGAGGCCCCGGTGGCAGTTATTGTTACCGTGGCACTGTAGCTTCCGGCCGTCAAGGTGCCGGTGGTCACACTGAGCGTCACGGCTCCGTTTCCAGTCCCCGAGGCCGGACTCCGCGTCATCCAGGTGGCATTGTCATTGGCGCTCCAGCTAAACGCACCGCCCCCCTGGTTGCTGATGCTCACGGTCTGTGTCGCGGGGTTGGCGCCGCCCTGTGACGCTGTGAAGGAGAGACTCGTCGGACTGACGCCGATGGCCGGCGGCACGACAGGTGGCGGAACGACAGGCGGAGGAATGACTGGAGGCGGCACGACAGGTGGAGGAGACCCCGCGGGTGTGAAGGTCGCGAGGTTGCTAATGCCCGACTCATTATTGCCAAAATCATAGGCCGTAATGAAATAGTACTGCGTCACTGCCGGCGTTCCGATATTGAAACTCGTCCCCGTTCCCAACGTAGCGAGGAGAGACCCATTGCCAGACAATTGGGAGCAGGGCTGCTGACTGCATTGATAGACGCGATATCCCGCCAGATCCGGTTCGCTGTTGGCAGTCCAGGTCAAGGTGGCAGCCCACGCAGTACTCGCGCACAACACAAGAACACCAGCGATGGCTCTCACCCAGTTCATGCAGATACTCCTAGTTATGTCCTCTCCGGCAGCAGGCGCACAGTTCCCGGAGAAGACAATTTTTCACGTGTAAGAGTCTATGTTGGATTGCTCAGCTGACTCGGTCATCCGAGGAGAGCTTGAGGCGGTGAACCATACACCCCACCACTGTGGTAACTACGCAAGGGGCGTGCCGTCGCAGGAGGAGGAGGATTTGAATAAAAACCCAGAAAATCTGTGGTGGCGAGAGGATGATCGATGGTGACGCGCAGGGAGACTGTAGGAGATTAAGGCAGACTGCCGATTCAAACCCAGTGTTTATAGGGGTATAGACGATGCA
>JANYEF010000203.1 GCA_025363325.1 Nitrospira sp.
AAGAATGCAGCACAGTTTTGGAAGTTCGACTCTTCAAGGACATAATGGGAGGGCAGAATGGAGCACGGTCTGATCCCGCATCTTGGTCCGCTTGCGGCATTGGCTGGAATCTGGGAGGGGGAGAAGGGTGAAGATGTGGCACCCTCGGATGATCGCGGAACTGAGCGCAATCATTTTCGTGAACGGATGACCTTCGACCCCATGGGCCCAGTGCGTAATCATGAGCAAACGCTCTACGGGTTACGCTATGCCACGGCGGTGTGGCGTATCGGGGAGGCGGACCCGTTTCATGAGGAACTGGGGTATTGGCTGTGGGATGCCGACGCGAAACAAGTGCTTCGCTGTTTCATTGTGCCTCGGGGGATCACGGTGCTTGCGGGAGGTACGGTCGAACCTTCGGCCCAGTCTTTTTCCCTTGCTGCGGACCTGTCGTCGGACACCTACGGCATTTGCTCGAATCAATTCTTAGATACGGCGTTCAAAACGGGGCGGTATGAACTGACCGTGACGGTGCTCGGTGGCGGCCGGTTTCATTATGAGGAAGATACACAACTCCAGATTCCAGGCCAAGCAGAGCTGTTTCATCATAGGGACCAAAACACCCTTTCGCGCGTCAGGTCATGAGTCGGATCGGCTCCACTACAACGGGCGCGCGGAGCTGAGAGAGTGAGAGATGTGCCTACACAGTACGTTGATCGGCTGAGGGGCGAGCCCGCCTGCACACAAGGAATTCCTGTGTAGGCATGTCGTAGCGGCGAATCCACGATTGCCGTAAAAAACGTTCATGAATAATGTGGGCTAGCTTGTCCACCATGACTGAAGACGGAAGATCAGATGACTGACCAGGCGAACGAGCGAGCAGACTACCAGGGATCGGCGTTTTTTTCGTATGGTTTCAGGCCGTTGTTTCTTGGTGCGGCGCTGTTTGCTGGTGTGGCGGTCCCTGTCTGGGTCCTGCTGCTCACCGGAGTCGGCGACTCGGATGTCTTCCCTGTCGCTCGGCAGTGGCATGTGCATGAGATGGTCTTCGGTTTTCTGCCCGCTGTGATCATGGGCTTCCTGCTCACGGCGATTCCCAACTGGACCGGCCGGACGCCGATCAGAGGGCGGGAGCTGAGGCAGTTGTGTATCTTGTGGTTGGCTGGACGCCTGGTCATGGCCATCCCGTTTCTCACGCCCCTCCTCTCTGCCTGCGTGGATGCGGTATTTCTGGTCATAGCCTCGGGGCTGATTTGGCGAGAAATTGCAGCAGGGAAGAGCTGGTCCCATGCGCCGATAGGAATGCTGATCAGTCTGCATGCCGGCGCGAACATCCTGTTCCATGTGTTGGCTTTAAGCGGTTCGGCGACGGATCTTTCCGAGCGAATGGCGCTCGCGCAGGTCATGGTGCTGCTGGCGCTCATCGGTGGGCGCGTCATCCCCAACTTTACCCGCGCCTTCTTCGCCGAGCAGGGCATGTCCGAACAGCCTGCGCCCTTTTCCCGATTCGATGGCCTCTCGGTGCTGCTCGTTGGCATCGCCGCTGTCGCCTGGACTGTTCAGCCGCAGGCCATGGTGACAGGCGGGCTATTGGTAGCGGCCGGGTTAACCAATCTGGGCCGCTTGTTGCGCTGGTATGGCTGGGTCACGTGGCGGGAACCGTTGGTGCTAACCCTGCATCTGGGCTATGGGTGGCTGGCGTTGTCGCTACTGGTATTGGGATGCGCGATTCTCGGGTGGGGTCTGCCGACGACGGATGCGGTGCACGCGTTTACCAGCGGCGCCGTGGGTGTGATGACCCTGGCGATCATGACTCGCGCCAGCCTGGGCCATACGGGACGCCCTAAACACGCAGGCCCCCTGACGGTCTGCATCTATATATTGGTCAACGTGGGTGCGATGCTGAGGGTACTCGGACCGTCCTTTGATCTCCCGGCGAATCTCGTCCTTGGGTTCGCTGCGATCAGCTGGAGTGGCGCCTATCTGCTGTTCGCCCTGTTCTACGGCCCGTTCCTCCTTCGCCCGAGCATCGGCGAATGACAGCATGGGGGGAGTGCGAAGCGTCGCTCCTTATTTGCTGTTCCACCCCTG
>JANYEF010000231.1 GCA_025363325.1 Nitrospira sp.
CGCTCGTCGTACTCGATGCCTGCCGCCTTGCAATCGGCCATTTCCTTGGTCAGGATCGGCCGTGAGGCGTTGGAAATGTCGGTTTCGCCACGGCAGAACTTCTTGAATCCGCCGCCTGTGCCTGAAATGCCTACGGTCACTCGTACGCTGCCCCGGTTCGCTTTCTGAAATTCTTCCGCCACCGCCTCCGTCAGGAGATACACCGTACTCGACCCGTCGACTTTGATGAGAGCCGTTTGGTCGGCTTGCGCCAGGCGACTCCCTGAGCCGAAGAATCCCAGAAACCCTATTATCGCAACGCACCACACGAGCCTTATACCCATCATATGCATATGCCCTCCTCCCATCTATCGAAAGATTTGTGACACATTGCCGTGCCGCCGGCCTTCTGAAATAGTTTGCCTCACCTGCTTGTCAAGCTACAGGCTATCCATTCCGGCATTGTTACGGATGTGTAAACTTATTGTTAACTGGTAAGAGAGGTGACTAGTGCATCAACTTTGGCTGATACGCGTCCAAGCCGCCACCAGCGCTTGTGCCGTGAAGGCACGATAGGGTCGGCTCCTCGCAGTGTTGCGGCATACTCGCGGCTCACGGTGTATACAATCTTATGGTGTGGTCTGCTTGCGAGAGGGCTTAAGTTCGGAGGAAGGCTTCGAGGTTACCGGTTTTTTCTCGTTGCGAAGCCCCTCGAATTCGGCTTTGAGTTTCTCGATCGTGTCTGATTGTTCTTTCAGTTGAGAACGCAGATCAAGATTGGCGTTGGTGAGATCGCGCATTTGCAAACGAAGGTCATTCACGGATTCTGTCGCGTTCGTCGCTGCGGTGTCGGCTTTCAACGCCGGCTGTCCTGCTGCGGGCAGTGGGACCTGGGGGCGGGATGAGCCAGTTGCTGCTTGGGGCACTCTCTGTCCTGCCAGGACTTCTACCGGTGTGAGCGAGATGTGGACCTTTTCAAACGCAGTCCAGTGCGGCTCCTTATTCTCAGGCACAGTGGCGGCCCCGGCTGCTCCGGCTACCCATAGTTTCATGCCTTTGGTATCACGCGGATCTCGCTTCTCACCCCCTCCCGGGTCAGCCTGTAAAAAGGCGTAGTGATCCGTGAGTACCACATGCAGGTAGTCGTCTCGAAAAAACAGGCTCCCGGACGTGCGGTCCGTATCATACGGTGCATCCGGATTTTGGATGGCAAAGAAGATGCGTTCGCGCGGGGTCGCTTCGTGGAACGCGGCGGCGAGTGGCTCAGCCAGCTCGGCGCGTTCCGCCTCGGTGAACATCGGCTTCGGCTGAGGGGTAGAAAACAACCCAATCATAGTCCCGCTCCACCCCGATACTTCCAGCGAACCGATAAGCGAGCGAATGTCTCGCGGTGTGAGATCTGCAGGGTGCCTGTTCCTCACGGGGGGCACGGCATGCTCATCCGTCGACAAATCAGTCATGATGCCGACCTGAATACCTGAGGCTTGATAGAGAACGCGTTGCTGACTGGTTGATCCGCAGGCTGTCAGCACCAGCAGACAAGCGAAGCCGAACAGGAGTCCAGCCGCGGTCCTTCCGTTGTGTGCAACGCCGGCTCGCCTCGTGAGCCATGGCTCGGCACAAGAAAAAAACGTATGGGCAGGCCGTTGCATACTTTTCACATCTTGAACCAGGGGGATGGCACAGGTCGTGAGCCGCGTTTCAATGTCGGAAGGACAGGGACCTATTTGCACGAGAATTGGATCGCCCAGCGCTTTTCACGGGACACCTGCCCATTCGAGGATATCTGTCCCATCCACGCTCTATCGACAGCTCGGTCGACTCTAGGAACTTCTCCCTCACGAGAAATGCGGTAACCGGCTGGGCACTTGTCCCCAAGAAGGCGCAGCGCATCTTGTCGCCCTGGCGAGGTCAGCACATCTTGTTCCTCAATGTATGAGTAGAGGACTGTTCCTCCTGTTGCCGTTTCATTGACGAGTTGAGCGTTCGGTGCACAGCTTGCCAGAGTGAAGGAAAACGCAACAAGCACTATCAGTTGGCTCCCCAAAGATAGTCTTTGAGATCCAGGCCCTTTGTGTGCCTGATCTAGGGAAGCCCGCCCGCGTTGCAGATTTGCGACCCTAGTGGCGCTTTGCAATCGCGGTACACATATATCCTTTCGCAGATAATAGTCTTCTCTCATACAAGGGAACGGTGAGAGGTAATATCCTTCTGCATACCAGAAGAGTGGTGGCGCATTATAATCAACTCTGATGTGTTGCGCCATCTCCCCATCATCCCTCTCCTCTCCAGTCTGGGCGGATTCGGACGCCGCCTACTGGTAACGAACCTGAAATTGAACCAGAAAGGCATTCTGTGCGAAGGCATCGGTAGGGCCGACCGTAGTACCAGGGCCTGTCCCCTGGTGATGGCGAAACTCGTAATTGACCTCGATCTTACTCTGGATCTTGGGCGGAAGATTCTCGAAGTAGTAGTTCAGTCCCACGATGGCGCGCATGTACATATCATTGCTCAGGTTAGTATCGGGATCGAACTGTTCATACATCACCACCGGCTCAAAATTCTGGAGGGGCCCATCGGAAATAAAATACTTCCCGAGGACATACCATGTCCGCCGTTGAACACCAGGGGCTCCGTTTCCGCCGCACTGGGCCACGTTAAGGCAGGCTCCTTGAGCTGGGGTACCGACAGTGGTTTGGTTGGCTCCGTCATGCCCTTGCCACCATTCGCCCTGCACCATCAAACCTGGAAGGTAGCGAGACGTATAGCGGGCATCGATCCCGTACCGGTCAAAGGCTCCTTTCCCACGCCCGTTGATTTGGGTGTTGTCATTATTACTCTCTCCCGAAAGCACAGTAAAACTGACAAACGAAATGTCCGTCACCAGAAAACGGGTCCGTGAGTAGAAGACTTTGGGGCCATTGGCTCCCGTGGCGTTGGCCTGGAAGTTATTGTTGTTCATGATCCCGACCACATAGTCCAGCCGATTGAATAGAGTGCCTCTGACATCGGCAAAATAGTCGCGCTCTTGAATGAAGTCGATCGTCCCGACGCTGCTATTCGACCCATTTCGATTTACGGTGCCGCTGCCGACCGAGTTGAGGTAGGGGGAACTGATCACATCGCGGATACCGCCGGAGGTTTCCGTGAAAATGCCGAAGGGCATACGAAACACACCCATCCGAATGACGTTGAGATTGGGCGCGATGCTGGGCATCGGTCTGAAATCGATATAGGCTTCACGGAACATCGTGGTCGCGACCGCAGTCCCTGGTGGATTTGTGGCGGAGGCGGAACAGTTGGTATTCGGATTACAGCCCGGTGTGTTGCTGCTCAGAGTGTTACTCTGCAACTCAACTAGGGTGTGCCATTTGGGGATGTATTCGTTGACTTTTCCGTACATGAGTACCTCAGACCGTCGGATCGAGAGATTATCTTGGCTTTTGCCTTCGGTAACCTTGGCGTCCAGGTGCGTGTATTGGAACTGCAGGGCGTTCAATCCGATGTTAAACTTGCCGCTCAGCGACGGAAGCCTTTCGATCTTGGCTTTCCACTCCTCGATCGCGCCTAAGCGCGTATCGAGATTCGCGACGGGATCTGGTGCGGGCGCAGCTGGTGAGGGCGTAGAGGCAATAGGCGCCTCAGCCCCTTGTACTGCCGGTCCTGGACCCTGGCTCTGATCGGGGGCATCGGCTGCTGAAGCCTGTGCGCTGGTGAAGAGCACCCCCCCCATGGCTAGAATGCAGATTGCAAGGACGACCTGCTTGCTTCGCATAAAATTCTCCCCCTTTCCAACGCCTCACAAGGCGAGGCCTCGTGAGATATGCTTTGTGTTGCCGGCTACAGCTTGGAAAACCCACTCTGCAGCAGTGAATTGCTCTCGTGCCTCGTGTCCGAATTCTTCTACTGCTGAGCGACGCAGTACGTCTTCTCCGGAAGGGGTGAATAGCCTCCTCCAGCATCTTCTTTAAAATCGGCGATTTCGGTCCTGCCTGTCTGCCACACATGGATGCAGTCTGCAATCAAGAAGGGCTCGGTCTTCGGCACGCCGTTCACTACGACCGGTCGTCGGCTCGTGGTCGTTCCCACCATGACGAATCGGTTCCCGTTTTTCAGAGCCTGCGGTTCAAGTTCTCCTGGATAAAGAAATGCGAATTCATAGTCACCTGTTCTCTTGACATTTTCCGTGGGCCCATAGGCGGGATGGTTCACGATGGGAAGTTGTTCCGCAACAATCACGATGCCTTTGGCGCTCTTGGTAACCTGTACGATCCGGCCTCCCAACTCGACTTTATGGCCTGCATCGGTCTTCCCTGCCTCATTCGAGGGAGGCGCGTCTCGCCACGCCTCAAAGTGAAAGGTCGGAGAGACCTTTTCCATCACTTTTGGCGGGAATGGTGTGTTGGGAGCGCACCCAGACAGTACTGCGCATACGGCAGTAGTAAGCGTTATGAGATGAGTAAGAGTCATTAGGCTAACTCCTTTTTAGGTGGATGGTTGCTCAGTTCGAACTCACCGTGGATAAGAAAGGATGCGTTACGCGGTAACCGCTTGCTCAGGTGGTGAAGCATGAAGACAATCCTGAATGTTTTTCTTGGCATCATTTGCTGAGTGCTTGCTGGATGGTCACTTGGTGCCCTCGATTCGATTCACTCGCCCTGTACACCACTGAAATATAGGGACGACGTGTTATGAGACTGCTAACAGTGTGTTAACAGCGTGTTAAATTATTAACGTTGTGTAAAATTGTTACGGCGCGGTCTGCTTGCGAGAGGGTTTAGGTCCTGAGAAAGGCTTCTGGGTTCCCGGCTTTTTCTCGTTGCGAAGCCATTCGTGTTCGGCTTGTAGTTTCTCGATCGTACGTGATTGTTCTTTCAGTTGAGAACCCAAATGAAGAATGGCGCAGGTGAGTTCGCGGATGTCCAGGAGAAAGTCATTCACGGATTCTTTCACACTTGTCGCCGAGGCTGGCCGGAGGTCTCTTTGGTTGCCGGCGTGGGATCAGAAGGATACATGTTAGAGGACGCGGTAGTATAGTACCGCGCCCGTTCCCGTGTTCGGATCGCGCCGGAGCACCACGGTCGCATTCCTGGTCACTTCGTTCACGCCCACGATCATGCGGGCCAAGAACAGGTCGCTCTTGATGTCGTACAGATTTTTGAGACGGAGTTCCTTCCCGATTGCCTCAAAACTACTCACACGATCCAACTCCTGAATGGTCTTGAAGGGACGCGCCTGGACAATATCCGCCGCTACGCTTTGCGTGATACGAGGATCGAGGGCCTGAAGCACGAGGGGGTCGGCGGTGTTCAGATTCACACGGCTTTCTCCTTCTTGCGGAAAGACGGTCACCACCTTCGAGAGCTTCGCGATGATGTCGGGCGTCATCCCTTTAATCAGCCGTAACTCTAAGAGCGTCTGCAGAGGAGCGTTCGCCGCCCGGTAGGAGGGATGCAGTGTTTGATAGTAGAGGCTCTCTGCGCCGACCGCTTCCGGCACCTCGTCCTGATCCACCCAGTCGACGACGGCATCCACCAGATCCGGATTGACCTGCACGAGTTCGAAGAGCCGCTTGACCCGCTCGA
>JANYEF010000287.1 GCA_025363325.1 Nitrospira sp.
CAAGCCGTTGTCTCCCGGTTAGCTTGAACGTTAATCCTAAGCTATGGAGGTGTTGGCGATGAAACCAACTCTATTCGTCGGATCTTCCTCTGAGAGCCTCGATGTCGCATACGCTGCACAGAAGAACCTCGAGGATGTTGCCGAGGTTGTTGTATGGACCCAAGGCATTTTCGAGCTGACCAAGTCCTACCTGGAATCATTGCTGGACCATCTTGAGGACACGGACTTTGGGCTATTCATCTTTGGCCCCGATGATCTGGCTAGAATCCGAGGCACGGAGATGAGGATTGCGCGTGACAACGTTATCTTCGAACTTGGACTGTTTATCGGGCGCCTTGGTCGAGATCGAAGCTTTATCTTAATGCCAAAAGCGATCTCTGACTTCCACCTGCCAACCGACCTTCTCGGTATTGGCGCTGCGACATTCGAGCCACCTTCCCGATCCGATCGCCTACAAGCTTCGTTGGGACCAGCATGTCATGATATTCGCACGGCGATCCGCAAACACACGGTCTCGCGCAACCCTGCAGCCCAGAACGTGCAGGAACTTGGACTATTTCTGCAAGTTCTGATCCCAAAACCAGAGCAAACGCACCTACTCAATATCGCCAATGGCAAGACGAAGAGCTACAAAGGCGGCGGAAGCCTTCGTGCGGAGTTGCGACATCTGCGCTCAATAGGGCTGATACGGAAGCACGCTGACCGAAACATTGGGGAGCTGACTTCAGACGGCGGCGTGTACGACCTTGCCGACATCGTGGAGCTAACAGAGCTCGGCCAACAATGGGTAGCAAAGCTCGAGGGTAAAACTTGATGTGATCTAGCTACGGCGTGAACGCGGAGGCACAAACAGCGGCACTGCGCTTGCCGTTTGCGCGCTGGTTACGCCGATCCCGTTAATCTCCACCAGATAATTATTCACCGTTGAGGACTTAGATGGATGTGTTCATCAGCCATGCATCGAAAGATGCCGCACTGGCCACGCGGATCGAACATCATCTTGAGGAGAACGGCCTCAAGGTCTGGTTGGATCATTCGGAAATCCGCCTCGGTGTTTTGCTACGGAAAGAGCTTGAGGCTGCCATTAAGGACAGCCGTGCCCTCATCCTTCTGTGGTCAAAGGCAGCGGCAAAGTCACGCTGGGTTAAAGCCGAGGTGCTGACCGGGTTTCATCGGAACAAGTTTATACTAGCCATTGTGCGCGACAGCGCGCCATTGCCGTACTTCCTTCAGAACACTATCTATTTAAATCTACGAAGCCGTCACTCAGATTGGATGGAGCGCCTCTGCCGAGCCGTTCGCGAGTCTCCGGATAAAGCAAACGACCTCCTGCCCATGATGAGCAGCCAGAGCCTGGAACTCCAGCAGACCATCCAACGAATCGCGGAGGGACAAATGGAGATAACGGATCGCCTGGGGAACCAAGATCTTGTTGGAGCCACGCAAAAACAACAACAGATGGACGGCGTTATGGTCGGTGCCTTAAAAGCATGGCCACAGGAGCCGATGGCACTTAACCTTGCAGGGTATCACTACAAGAATTCCTATATGGTGAAGCATTGGGCTGCTCTTCAGGCAGGTCGCCTACCCTTTGATAGACTAATTGAGAAGGCTGAGAGATTTTTCTTCGAGGCGCTTTTCGTTACCCCGAACGATTTCACCGCACTAAACGGTTTGGGCAGCCTTTTGATCTTAGAACGGGACATCGAGTCGGCAGAGTTTTTCATACGCCGGGCCATTGCATTGGCCAAGAAGAATGGGAGCGACTATCCTGCGGCCAAGCACGATCTGGCGATGATTCTTTCTTTTAAACGAAAGGAATAGGTTTCAGGAACAGGTGAATCGGCGTTAGTTAGCGGCCGGCGCGTGAGTCAATGTATGCTAAGCGCACTGATCACTAGACCCAACAGCTCGTCTGGCATGACCGCCTCACCAAACGCTCCTTCTTGCATAGCCAGCGCTCGGCGAGCGCTCCGCTCCTGCTCATTGGAAATACCATGATAGAAAACTACGGGCATGGTCAGATGACGCGTTCGCAATTCTCTCAGCAGCTGGATCCCTGCGCTCGGCGCTTCGAGCTTCGGTTCAGGCCGTTGCCAATCTGACAGCACCAAGTCGAATGGTTCCGAGTCCGAGGCAATGCGCGCAAGCGCTTCTTTGGTACTTGTGATCGCCACCACCTCGATCTGGAGCTTGGTGAGGGCAGCTGTCTCGAAACGGTTGTTTGTCGGGCGATCATCGACCCAGAGTATGCGCTTTTGGTCTGGTGCGTCGATCAGTGTCAGCGCATATTCTTTGGTCTTGGCACGGTCAATATCGTGAGCCCCACGGGCCTTAGTGGCTTTTGTTACCTGGGCTGAAAATTCTCTGACGACGC
>JANYEF010000329.1 GCA_025363325.1 Nitrospira sp.
GTTCTTCTGTCGGAAGAACCCTCGCGGCCAGCGGAGCCACCGACTTTTTCGAGCGATGCCCCAAGCTCCTTCAAGGGTGACCTTCTGGTGCCGCTTCTGTCAGAACCGGGCGAAACAGCTCGTGAATCTGAACCAGTTTCGTCCCCGTCTTTTATGGAGCTGCAGTCCGTGGTGCCATTTCCGGAAGCCTCCGCTCCGGAGCCTTCACGTTCAGCGGTGATCCCGGAAGCACCATCCGCACCTGAACCGGTTTCCACAGCGCACCATGAAATACCCATCACATTGTTCAAGGCCGCCGCAGCTCCTCCACTCTCTGCAGCGCCAAGTGATGCGCCACCGGCATCTCCCGCCTTAATGGATACACTATCGCCTTGGAGCACTGGCGAAGCTGAGGTTCAGCCACATCGTCCGTCTGATAAGAAGCGAAATTGGGATAAGGAGAAGGGGGAGGCTTCAGTCGTTCCGCCGGCTCCGTTAACGCTGCTGGAGGAATCGCCTGAAGCGGTCGCCGAGCTGTCGCGTAGTGGAGGATGGGAGTCGGCTCCCTCGGAGGCGGTAACCCCTGTCGTTGAAGCGGTGGCCCCCGTCGTGGAAAAGGTTGTTCTTCAGGAAGATACGAGACCGGAGTGGGTTCGGGCGAGTGAATCGATCACGTTTGTGAATCTTCCTCCATCGCCTTCCGAAACATGGCAGGATTCCGGCATCGAATCCACCCCCACGAAGCCAGAACCTGCGCCCTCGGTCGCCGCGTCAGCTGTTGATATCCTTTTTGACTCAACGGGACTGAAAAGCCAGGTTCGCACGCAGGATCGCTTGGCGTCGCCAAGACCCCGCCCTCGGTTTGCTGCGCGAGTGGCTCGGGTCCGCATTGGGATCTCGTCGTTTATCGGGTCCTGTTTTTCGACGACGCGATCGATGGTTTTGTTGTGTGTGGGGTTGGTGCTTTCCTGCGCTGTGTTGATGGCGGTCGGCATTGGGGCGGTTGGATTAGCCTGGGTGGTGATGGAGGCTTCCCCGTCGTCGGCCTATCGCAACCTGACGACGAGTCCTCCACTCGCGCTCACTGATTCAAGAAAAAACGGGTATTTCTTGCTGCTCGGCTTCGACGCTCCTGCGGAACGTGATCCGCTCCAAGCGGGTTACGAGCGTAAGGTGGACGGGAGCGATCTCCAGGCTGCGAGCAGCTGTATGGTTGGTGATGAGGGGAAAGGGATGACAACGGCTGGGGCCTCCGCCAATGTGGTCCGAGGATGGTTCACCAGTGCCGACCCGGTGGCGCAGCTGAAGCCGCAGGCTGCAGCCGTACGATCATGGGTGGCTCAAGAATCGGTTGCCCTCAGGCGCTACCAACAATGGCTTTCGATGCCGTTTGAAGATGTGGGATACGGAGAAATACTGAGCCCGAACTGTGCCCATATTGTGCTGGCCCATCGGCTGTACCTGGCAGAAGGGTTTGCTCAGGGTCTCAGCACGGGTCTCGAACGACTTGAGACCGATATGGGATCCTGGCGCGCTGCACTGGGACAGTCGAAGACGTTGATGGTGAAGATGTTGGCCGCGACGGCAGTCCAGGACAATATCGCAGTTGCGTCCGGGCTCTTGACCCGTCAGGACCTCGAGGGGACCACCATTGGTCGACTTGGCAAGATCGTCCGTCCCCTCGATCAGGTTGAGCTGTCTCTCCGATGGCCGATGCAGAGCCATTTTGTGTGGGCGACGAAGACCGTGACGGCGAGCCTGAAAAACGACAAGGCCAACGAGCGTCCTCTCCACGTTGCTCTGGCGGCGGCGATGCCCCTTCCTGTGCAGCGGCGATCCAATGCCTATGCGGACTATTACGAGGCGGCGAGCAAAGCAGTGGCAGAAGGACGCTACACCAACTTACCAAAACCGTCCAGCTTCATACGGACTCCCGCTGTCAGCGCGTTGGACTACGTGGCGAATCCGATCGAGAACATCATCGGAATCGAGCCACTCCCTTCATGGGACCCCTATGTTGGGCGCATGGTGGAGACTGATGCAGGGCTTCGTCTGGCGAGCTTGCAAGCCTGGATCAGACGAGGGCCGCAAGAAGGGAATGTGCTCACGCGCCTCGCAAAGGCAGGACAGGCCTATTACGATCCCTTTACCGGTCTTCCTATGCTGGTCAATCAGCAGAGGGGAGTGATGTATAGTGTCGGGCAAGACGGCAAAGATCAAGAAGGTGATCTCCAACGCGATGTCGTCGTAACAATTCCTACGACTCAATCGGTCGTGATCGAGAGCAGCCGCTCCGTGTCCCCGCCCCGGTCCAAGTAATCCACTGCACCCCTCCCCTCCATGGTCAAAGATTCCTGACTCTTTCGCCCGCTTTGGTTGCTTGACACTGGCGGTGGTATTCCACAAAATCACTGCACACTGTTCAGACGGATAAGCACGATGGCGCCCTCACCAAAACCATTTCCTCACCTTCCTGCGGCTAGGCAAGGAATTACTCTTCGATCCGCCATACCGACACAGATCGTCTCCAATGAGGAATTTGTTCCCTTCAGCCAAACCGCAGACCAATCCCGAGTCGAAGAGATAACCACGGCGCTTGTTGAACAGTCCGCTACACGACGGGGCCTCACCCGCAGAGACTTTCTCAAGACGACAGGAGGGATGGCCGCCGCGTTGCTAGCCATGAACTCGGTCTTTGGGCGGTTCTTCAACATTGGAGAGATTGAATTGTTCGAGACGTCCGCCTTTGCCGAGCAGCAGGGTGCGCCCTATTTCATCTTCGATGCGCAGACGCACTATGTCGCCTCGCACTATGACCCGACAGATGCCGAAGAGCATCGAAAGGGGGGAGTGTCCAAACACGCGTTGCTCTCCCTACGCCGCCGTATTCGCGAGGCTGGGCTCAATCCCAAGCTCGCCGGCGATACCGGTACGCTCGACGATTTGTCCTGGCGAAATTTTGTGAAAGAAGTCTTTCTCGACAGTGAGACCACCATCGGTCTCATCAGCACACCGCCGGGACCCTATCCACAAGAAGCGGTCGTGCCGCCGAAGGAAATGGCGCATATCCGCGACGAAATCAATCGCCTTGCGCAGTCCCAACGAATGCTCGCGCATGGATTGGTCACGCCCCAACTGGGGGCAGCCGATTTGGACTTCATGGCGATGCAGGCGGAGATGCTCAAGGTCGATGCCTGGAAGTGTTACACCGGCTCTTGTCCAAAGGGATTCGATCGTGGCTGGTGGATGGACGATGAGACAATTGCCTATCCGATGCTCGAGCAAGCCCGGAAGCTCAACGTGAAGCGCGTCTGTGTCCACAAGGGCCTGCCGCTGGGGCCAGTGCCGGACTACAATCATCCCAAGGATTTGATCAAGGCCGCTAAGGATTTCCCCGACATCGATTTCCTGGTCTATCACTCGGGGCTCAGGAGTACCTCGATGGTGGATCAGATGTTTGCGAAGACGGGCGAGATTCCCTGGACCACCGAGTTCTGCCGCATGAAGCAGTCCCAGCCTGGAATCAAGAATATCTATATGGAACTGGGCTCGACCTTTGCGCAGCTCGTCACGACCCATCCGGCGGTCTGCGCGCATGTGCTTGGGCAGATCGTCGACGCGTTCGGCGTCGATCACGTGCTCTGGGGAACGGACTCCATCTGGTATGGTACGCCGCAATGGCAGATCGAAGCCTTTCGGCGGTTCCAGATTCCGGATCAGCTGATCGAGCGGCACGGGTATCAGCCGCTCACGCGTCAGGTAAAGGATCAGATCTTTGGACTGAACGCCGCGCGTGTGTTTGGCGTCGATGCC
>JANYEF010000334.1 GCA_025363325.1 Nitrospira sp.
ATCCAGAAAAGTGGGATCATTTCGGGATTCGCGGAATCCTGGAGCGGGCCCGACTCGTAGGCGGCGAGGGCAAGATCGATTCGAAGCAAGGGCGTGGCACGACCATCGTCGTCGACGTCCCGCTGGCGAAAAAGGAGAAGACGCTCAATGGAAAAAATTAAGGTGCTTATCGCGGACGACCATCGCGTCGTACGCGAAGGACTGGCCGCAATCCTCAAGACGAAAGATGACATCCTTATCGTGGGTGAGGCCCAGGATGGCATGGAAGCCGTCGAGAAGGTGAAGACGTTGGTTCCCGACGTCGTGCTGATGGACGTGAGTATGCCCAGGATGGGCGGGGTCGAAGCGACCAGGCAGATCAAGCGTGAGTTCCCTCATATCGGAGTCGTGGCCCTGACCATGTATGACGAGCAACAATACATCTTCGATTTGGTGCGCGCCGGTGCCACCGGATATCTCTTGAAAGATTCCGAGTCCTCTCAGATCGTCGCCGCGATTCGCGCAATCTATAAGGGCGAGTCACTGATCCACCCATCCGTAGCAAGCAAAATCCTGGCGGAGTTTTCCTTGATGTCCCAGAAGAAGGGGAAAAAGCCTGGGTGGGTCGAGCACGATCTGACGGAACGAGAGATCACGGTCTTACGCTTGGTCGCAGACGGAAAAACCAACAAGGAGATTGCCAATAACTTGGACCTGAGCGAAAAGACCGTCAAGAACCACGTGCGAAATATCTTCCATAAGCTTCAAGTCTATGATCGCACGCAGGCCGCCATTCTGGCCATTCGGAAAGGACTCATCGAGCTGGACCCCCGACCATAGTTGCTGTGGCCACGAAGGGGGCGTCCCTGGTTCGACAAGCGGTTTATAGCTCTTCCTGAACCGAACGATCACCACGCTTCCTTGTCAGCCACCAAGAGATCGTGACCCATACGTCAATGCTTACTAGCAAGCGCGGTATTCGATTTTATGTTCAGTTGCGCTGACTCGCTATTATGGGGCGTGAATTACGATTCGATAAACTTTGAAAAGTCACAGGTGTCATATTTTTGCAACATGAGTTCATGTCACGACACTTAAGTAACTTAACAGTACTATCAATACTTTATGGTATTTTCTCGCATGACTTCAGGCTGGCACACGAGTTGCTGATACCTCCCGTGTGATTATTGAGGTAACTTTGTGAGAGCTCAACAAACTTTAGCGAATGCAGTGAGTTGTGCAGGAGTTGGGCTCCATTCAGGACAGCCCGTCACCCTCACGCTCAGGCCTGCTCCAGCAAATACCGGCGTAGTCTTTGTAAACCGGAACGGCAAAGATGGGGCCTCCCTCGCAGCTTCCATTGAGCATTTGGTGCCTACGGAACTCTGCACCGCGATCAGCGGCAATGGGTTTCAGGTCAAGACGATTGAGCACGTCCTGGCCGCATTGGCCGGACTTGACGTCGATAATGCGTATGTGGAGGTTGATGCCGGTGAGGCTCCCGTCATGGACGGCAGCGCGGCGTACTTCGTTCGCTTGATTCGGTCAGCTGGAATTATTCCTCAGAGCTGGCGCCAACCCTATCTGAAAATCACGCGGCCTCTTGAAGTGGTGGATGGTGATCGCCGAGTTCGCATCGAACCATCCTCGACCACCAAGATCACCTATTCTATTCACTATAATCATCCGTTGATCCAGACTCAGACTTACGTCTATGAGCACTCAGCTTATGCTTTTGAGCGCGAGATCGCAGACGCCAGGACATTTGGGTTCTTGCAGGAAGTGGAAGCCCTCTGGGCTCGCGGGCTTGGCCAGGGTGGCAGCCTGGATAATACGATCATCCTGTCTCAGGACGGTATTCTCAATGAATCAGGCCTTCGCTTTGCCAATGAATTCGTCCGTCACAAGATCTTGGACCTGATCGGGGACTTTTCGTTGCTCAGCGTGCCCTTTATCGGCCACGTGATCGCCGAGCGCTCGGGGCATGCAATGCACACACGCCTTGTTCAACAGATTCTCAACCACCCAGACAGTTGGGTGTTGCTCAATGCCGACGAAACAGTCGCTGCATCTGAGCCTCGCCCAGGCATAGCCGCGCCACGATTCGCATCGCTGGTGGCCCTCCAAGCCTCCTAATACTCATTCTCTTAAATGGGATTCTGCTCGTGGTCTTGCCTCAATAGGCCAGATGTTACGTGATGTGCGGGTAACTGAGATGTGATTTAACGTCGGGAGCAAGTGGCCTTGCTCCCGACGTTAGAATCTAGGCGGGGACTACTTCTTCTTCTTCTTTGCTGCTTTCTTCGTCGCCAAGACTCTCACCCCCCTTCGTGTCTTTTAAGGTCTAACTGGCCCAGACGCACTACACTGCGTGGATCAGGGCTTCTTCCAATGCCTCGAACGTATTCGGGCCCACTTTCCTGAACCGCTTATCCCGCTTCAAAGATGTGGCTACAGATGTCAGCGGCGTCTTCCCCTTGATCTGAAGCCCCCCTTCGACCAATCGTTGCACAAGTTCTTTTGCATGCATCGGGCGATTCGCCTCTCGGAGCATTTCGTACGCGGCTTCCGACACACTTTTTCCTGAATACTTGCTCCGGCCCATGAGGATTTCCCTCGACTGGTCGGTGACATCCGTGTTCGGTCGCTGACGAGCACCTTTTTCGTCTGAGTAAAATTGACTAGAGAGACTGGCGAGCTTGGCTTTGTCGGCTTCGACGCGATAGAGCGTTTCTGCCAACTCCAAGTATTTCTTGATCGTGGCGATTTCGTCGTCCAAGCGACGACGTTTCTTTTCGAGTTCTTGCAGCCGGTTCTTGTAAGCGTTGATTCGCTGTTCAAGGCCAACCAATATATCGGTGAGTTCTTCCACGGAATTGCCCCCAGATGAAGCATACTTGCTTTATAGCATTGCTTGCATAGCAAGTCAATAGATAAAGTTGTAATTGTAGCTTGCACAGTGTTGTCGCTTTAATACGAATCCATGCTTACTCAGAACGGTCTCCATCCGGTCTATAAGAGTGAGAAGCAAACCGGTCAGATCTTGTGCAATGAGTGAGAATGCTTCCTTTCTCAAAGATCTCTTCGCTCGTCACTGTAGAAAAAAGGTCTTGTGCTATCTATAATGGCACCTCATGTCCACGGCGATCTTGCAGAATATTCCAATAGATAGACTCTTGTCGGTCGCCACTGACGCAGCCCGTCAGGCCGGATCTGTCCTAGCGGAATGCACACGCACTGGTTTTCGCGTTGAACATAAGCAGCTCATCAACCTCGTTACCGATGCCGACCACCGGGCGGAGCAACGCATCATCGACGTCATCCATGCCGCCTTCCCAACCCATCCTGTCCTTGCCGAGGAACGTGGGCTGACCGAGCAGCCTCCATCCCGCTATAAATGGGTGATCGATCCGCTTGATGGCACGACTAACTTCGCCCATGGGTTTCCCGCCTACTGTGTGTCCATCGGGGTGGAATGCGACGGATGTGGGATTATGGGGGTAGTCTACGACCCGACCAGGGACGAACTCTTCACCGCGCAAATCGGTCAGGGGGCTTACCTCAATGGAACTCGCATCGCCGTATCCACAACGGATCATCTCGATCGTGCGCTCCTTGTGACCGGATTCGCGTACGACATTCGCGAAGCCTCGAATAATAACCTGAACCATTTCGCACGATTCGCATTAAAGGTGCAGGGATTGCGCCGAACCGGAGCGGCGGCCTTGGACCTTTGCTATGTCGCGGCCGGCAGGTTCGATGGATTTTGGGAAGTAACACTGAGCCCTTGGGACATGGCAGCGGGTGTCGTCATCCTCCGCGAAGCTGGCGGTGCGGTAACAGACTTCAAAGGCAATCCCCACTCGATTTACGGGCAAGAACTGGTCGCGAGTAACGGACCCATCCATCAGGCCATGCTCGACCTACTCAAAAAAGACGTAATCCCCTAGTCAGGCCGCAGTCCTGCTGCGCTCTCACCAAACCAATCAGATGCCCGAACAGTCCAGCCCAGCCACAGGGGCCGTCTGACAGATGTACAGATAGAATGACGATGAGGTATGATTCCCCTGTCACAAGAGGGAAGGAAATTTGCTGCATGGCACGTTCAACCCCACCATCGGGACCATTAAGCGGGAACCCACCCCAGAAGGCAGGAGCTGAATCGAGCACCCGTGATGTGGAATTACTTCGAGTGCTCGTGAGCCGAAAGGGAACACAGGTCGATGCCCAATGGGCGATTCATCCTCAACTGAAACAGGACCTTCTGCCGCAAGAATGGCAAGAGGTGACCGACCTCATGGCCAAGGTGACCGGCATCGTCGGCACGCGGTTTTCGCAGGTGCTCACGCAGGCCGATCCCGAACCGCCCAGCAACGCATGATCGCAAAACTATATTGAATGATAATTTGTAAATGGTGAATAAAGGGGTGCACGCTCATTCAACATTCAAATTCTACTATTCATAATTTGGAGTTGCCAATGGAGACCTACTATCATCCGCACGATCTGGGCAAGTTCGCCGAGATGGGCAGGGGCAATAAGGACCTCTGGGAGAAATTTATGGCCTACTACAGCGCCGTCTTCGCTGAAGGAGCTCTGACGGAACGAGAGAAGGCCCTCATCGCCCTCGCCGTCGCCCACGCAGTCCAATGCCCCTACTGCATCGATGCTTACACGCAGGCCTCCCTTGAAAAAGGGTCGAACATCGAGGAAATGACGGAAGCTGTCCACGTCGCCTGCGCCATCCGAGGCGGCGCTTCACTCGTGCACGGTGTCCAGATGCGCAACGTCGCCGACAAACTATCGATGTGATGAGCCCGGTGTCTCGTTCGGCTAGAGGTAGGGGTTTTCTGGAACTGCGAGGGTGAAATATTTTCCGCGCTCTTCGTAGAGAATCCGTGCAGCCGTCAGTACGGCGAGCGCCTGATCGATTTCTGCATCAACATTCTCGCTCTTGCCAGGCCGGCTTGCCAGCAACATGCGGATTTGCTCGACACTTTTCGCCGCCTCGTTGCAGGCCTCGATGATCCCTGCCGCAGGCCAATCGTAGCGTCGCCTTAACGGTGTTTTTGGATTCCGACCATCGTAGACCGTGACATAGTCCATCGCCTTCGAGTAATAGAGAAACGGCCGATCGCTCGACCCAACCAGTCTCTGCCACTCCTGCACTAGGTCGACTAATTCTTGGTAGATGTGCGGGGCCACGTTCCAATCGTCCAGCTCATATTCAAAATCGTAAGCGATCTTTCTCAAGTCCACCTGCCTGGCATCGTAGACATACTCGTACGCTGTCCAAGGTCCGGTGATACGGACACCATATTCGTGCGGTTTGGTGTAGTAGGGACTGAATCGTTGCAGCCAGAACTTCCCGGTTGCCTCCGGTGGGTGCAGATGGAACAACGACGGAATCAAATCGATCTGGCGTTGGTAGTCTTCGTTCGTTTCTCCAGGAAATCCAAGCAAGATATTCCAGGATACTGCGACATGATAGTAGGCGCTCCACTTGAGGCAGATAATATTCTGCATCGGTGTCACGCCCTTATCCATCGCCTGCAGTTGATTGAGACTCAGGCTCTCTAAGCCCGGCTGCATGCACTTCACGCCCCCGACGGCGAGCGTTCGAATCTGACTCTTCTGCAGATTGCTCTTGGTTTCGATGAACACATCAAGGTCACAATGGTCAGCCGCAAACCGGCCGAAGAGGGTCTCCACATATTTCAGATCGATGATGTTGTCCACCAATCGAAATCGCGCTGTATCGTAACGGCTGGAAAGGTAGGCCATCTCCCGGGCTGCTTGCTCGGGCGATTTGGCCCGAAATTTCATGCTTTGCGCGTTCAATCCGCAAAACGTACAATGATGTTTCTCTCCCCACCAACAGCCCCGGGAACCTTCGTACAACAAGATTCGATCGAGACCCTGCATCGCTTCTCCCAGCTCTGCCAGCAGATGATAGTAGTCGTCATAGTCTGGTGGGCCGGTCTTCGCGAAGTCCGAGAAGAGCGAGTGGTTTGGAGTAAATGAGATCGCCGTTCCCTCGCGATAGGTCACGCCGCTGGGGACGGCCCCAACCTTTCCCGTGAGGAGGTAGCGAACCAATTCCGGGAACACCTCTTCCCCTTCCCCCACCACCACATGATCGATGAAGGGAAAGGCTCGGAAGTACTCCAGGCCCATCTCGCCGTCGTAGTTCGCTCCGCCGAAGACGATTGTCACGTTGGGATAGAGATCCTTGATGAGTTTCGCCATCGTCAGGCTCGCGACGTTTTGATCGAACGTGGAGGTGAAGCCGACGATCTTGTACTGCCCCCAGTCGATGGCGGTCAGAGCCCATATTAAGAACTGTGGCGCTGTCCTCGCCGCCATGTCTTCGAAGAATGAAGTCGGATGGCCACTCTCCTTGACGAGTTGCTCGAACAACGGCTGAAACAGGCGGGGGTACTCCGCGCGCTTCGGATTGTCGCGGAACAAGAGATAGGAAAAAATCCACTCGCCGAACAGCGCCCGTTTCTCGCAGATCATTTCATAGAGGGGCACGCCAATCTTGTGGGCGAACCGCACGTTCAGATGGTGGCAATCGACGGGGATTTCCTTGGACTTGAGCAGCGAGGAGAGTGTGCCCAGTTGGATCGAGGGATATTTCGAAAAGCTAAACGGCATATTGACGAGCGCCAACTGGGCCTTGTCGCTCATCTGCTGCCTCGTAGGTTCATGACACATCCATCTGACATGGGATTAACTGGAGGATGCGCGAAACGGTTCAAACTCGCGATCGGCTTTGGCGGCCATAAAGAAATCGCTCTCGGTCAAGCCATTGATCTTGTGCGTCCAGATCTCGACTTTG
>JANYEF010000351.1 GCA_025363325.1 Nitrospira sp.
ACAGCATCCCCTTCGTCGAGAGCACCTTTCCTGCCAACCGCTCTTCCAACATGGTCGCCTGATCGAGCGATTTGGCCAGTGCTTTGAAGATGGCTTCCATGATGTGGTGCGGGTTGCGGCCGTACATGAGATTCACGTGGAGATTAAGTCCACCGTGGGTGACGAAGGCTTGAAAGAAATCTTCGAATAATCCTAGGTCAAAGGCTTTGATCTTCCGATCCGGCAGTTTGACGTTGTACACGAGATAGGGTCGACCGCTGAGATCAACCGTCACTTGGGCCAATGTTTCATCGAGCGGGGCTGAGGCAAATCCAAATCGTTTGATCCCGGCTTTCTCGCCGAGGGCCTGGTGCAGAGCTTGGCCCATGACGATGCCGACATCCTCCACCGTGTGGTGTTCGTCGATATCGATGTCGCCTTTGGCTTGGACGGTCAGATCGAAGAAGCCGTGCTTCGAAAGCAGCTCCAGCATGTGGTCGAAGAACCGGACGCCGGTATCGATCTTCCCTTGGCCGCTGCCGTCCAGCGTCCATTCGACATGGATATCCGTTTCTTTGGTCGCACGATGAATCAACGACTGTCGAGGTGCCGATCCGTTCTTCTTCATGAGAACCTGCTCTGGGCTGATTTCGCGTGGGCATCAAACCCTTCGATGTGGGCCAACCGAACGAGATGATCTTTCACCTTGCTCAGCTCCTCTTTAGTGTAGTGGACGATGTTGCTCACCTTGATGTAATCGTGGACGGAGAGTGCCGAAAAGAAACGCGCCGTCCCGCCGGTCGGCAAGACGTGATTCGGGCCAGCGACATAATCCGCCACTGACGGGGGAGTGTACCGGCCCAAGAAGAGCGCTCCTGCGTGACGGATTTTCTCTAAATAATCGAACGGCTCATCGACCGAGAGGGTTAAATGTTCCGGGGCAATCTCGTTGGCCACATCGATGGCTTCGTCCATTGTGGTGACCACGAAGGCGACCGAATGGCGCGCGATGGACTTGGCCGCAATCTTTTCTCGTTGCAGCCCCTTCAGCTGGCTACCGATGAGCTGCACCACGTCCTTCGCCAACTGGGCCGATGTGGTGACGAGATAGACCTGCGCATCTTCGTCATGCTCCGCTTCGCAGAGAAGATCGGCCGCGACATGCGCCGGCTTGGCGTCGCCATCTGCGACGACGAGCAGTTCGCTCGGGCCTGCCACCATGTCGATCCCGACCGTGCCGTAGAGGAGCCGCTTGGCCGTCGCGACATAAATATTGCCAGGCCCCACGATTTTGTCGACGCGTTGGATAGTCTTTGTCCCATAAGCCATCGCTCCGACGGCTTGTACGCCCCCGACGCGATAGATCTCCGTGACACCAGCAATGTCGGCTGCGACCAGCAAATAGGGATTGAGAGGGCCTTTCTGCGGCGGCGTACACATCACCACACGGGAAACGCCCGCCACCTTGGCCGGAATCGCGCACATCAAGACCGACGAGGGATAGACGGCCTTGCCGCCCGGCACGTACACCCCGACCGCATCGACCGGCGTGACCACCTGCCCCAGCGTCGCCCCGTTGTCCTGATACATCCAGGTCTTGATGCGCTGGCGTTCGTGGAACGACGTGATCCGTTGGGCCGCAAACCGGAGTGCATCGCCCTCGTCTTTCCGGATGTGGAAGTAGGCTTCTTTGATTTCCTCTGGGGTGACGCGCAGCTCCGTGTCTTTCATGGAGACGCGGTCGAACTGTTTCGTATAGCGGAGGACGGCCTTATCGCCGCCCCGTTCCACAGCTTGCAGAATCGACTTGACCGTCTTCTCGACAGCAGCCCCTTGCACGCGGGCACGCGACGCCACTTTCTTGAGTGCGGGGAGAAAGGCTCGCTCGGTGGAGGCCACAATCTTCATGTGCGCGTCCGTCTGACCGTTCGACGTGCCCCGCGCGAAGACTTGCGCGGAGCGGCTGTTCGAGACCCGGTTGATGTGCCGCTGACGGCCCGGAGATTTTTGATCAACTCTGTAACCACCGCATGCTTCAGCTTCAGACTCGCTCG
>JANYEF010000374.1 GCA_025363325.1 Nitrospira sp.
CTCCATGATCGCCCGCGCCTGCATGCGGGTAATCTCCGGCATCGTAATCCCGAGGCGGCACCCGCGTAACCCAAGCATGGGATTGAATTCGTGGAGTTCCTCGACGCGAGCCAGCAACCGACGCTTCTCTTCGAGCCTGGGTCCGTCGCGCCCGGTCAGTTCCAGCTGCGCAATCTCCACCATCAAGTCTTCACGTTTCGGCAAAAATTCGTGCAACGGCGGATCGAGCAGACGAATGGTCACCGGATAGCCCGCCATCTCGCGATAGAGCCCGATGAAATCCTGCTTTTGCAGCGGCAGGAGCTGATCGAGGAACTTTTCCCGCTCCTCTTTGGTCCGCGCCAAAATCATCTTCTGCATGATCGGGATGCGATCCTCGGAGAAGAACATATGTTCCGTCCGACAGAGTCCAATCCCTTCCGCACCGAAGCCACGCGCGATGTTCGCCTGATCCGGTACGTCCGCATTGGCACGGACGTGAAGCTTCCGGACACGGTCGGCCCATGACAGAATCAACGCAAAGCGCTGGTACTTGTCCGACTGCTTCGCATCCAACTTGCCCTGGATCACTTGAATGATTTCAGATTCGACGACGGGCACGTCTCCCTCGTACACATTGCCGGTCGAACCGTTGATCGAAAGATAGTCCCCCTCGCGGAACACTTTGGCCCCAATGCGAACGGACTGGCTGTCCAGCACTTCCACCGCATCGCAGCCGGCCACGCAGACCTTGCCCATTTGCCGGGCAACCACCGCTGCGTGGGAGGTCATCCCGCCCCGCGCCGTCAAGAATCCCGCCGCGGCGTTCATCCCATGGATATCGTCCGGGCTCGTTTCCTGTCTGACCAGCACCACGCGGTTACCACTCGCTTTCATCGTCACGGCTCGATCGGGAGTCAGGGCGATCTTCCCGGCTGCCGCGCCAGGACCGGCGGGAAGCCCTTTCCCCAGCGGATTGGATTTCGACTCTTCATTCGTGTCGAAAATCGGATAGAGATATTGCGCCAATTGCTCCGGCCCGATCCGCTGCACTGCTTCCTGCTTCGAGATGAGGCCTTCTCTGACCATATCGACCGCGATCTTCACGGCGGAGATGCCGGTCCGTTTGCCGACCCGGGTTTGCAACATATAGAGCTTGCCCTCTTGGATCGTGAATTCCAAATCGAGCATGTCCCGGTAATGTTTTTCGAGCTTCTTATAGGTGTGCTCCAGTTCCTTGTAGGCCTCCGGTACATTCTTCGCGAGCGCATTCACCGGGAGCGGAGTCCTGATACCGGCCACGACATCCTCGCCTTGAGCATTCATCAAGCACTCGCCAAAAAAATGCTTATCGCCGGATGCCGGATTGCGCGTGAACGCCACACCGGTGCCACTCGTTTCCCCCATGTTCCCGAATACCATCGCCACCACATTGATAGCCGTGCCCCACGAGTCGGGAATCCCATAGAGGCGCCGATAGGTGACAGACCGCGCACCGAACCAGGACGAAAAGACGGCATTGACGGCCAAGCGAAGCTGTTCGAGCGGCTCATCGGGGAACTCCTTCTTGGTCTCTTCCTTGATGAGCGCCTTAAAGCTGGCGACCAATTCCCGGAGATGCCGCGCATCGAGATGGGTCTCGTGCGTCACGCCCACCTCGGCCTTCTTCTGCTTGAGGATCGCTTCGAAATGTTCACGCGGCACGCCCATGACGATGCTGCCGTACATGGACACAAAGCGCCGATAGCTGTCCTGGGCAAAACGATCGTTGCGTGTTTTTGCCGCCAGCCCCTCGACCGTCTTGGTCGTCAGACCGACATTCAGCACCGTGTCCATCATACCCGGCATCGAGGCCCGGGCACCGGATCGGACCGAGACCAGCAACGGCCGCTCAGGATCGCCGAACCCCATGCCCATCGACCGTTCAACCCGTTTGAGCGATTTCAGCGCGGCGTCCCACATGCCGGGAGGATACTGCTTCCCGTTCTTGTAATATTCGACGCAGGCCTCGGTGGAAATCGTGAAGCCGGGCGGAACGGAGATGCCGAGATTCGTCATTTCGGCAAGCCCGGCGCCCTTCCCGCCGAGGAGCTCTTTCATGTTAGAGGTGCCTTCGGCTTTGCCGTCACCAAAGTAGTACACGTATTTCTTTGCCACGCTGCCCTCTCCTTCGCGTTGAGTTCAGTTCAATGGACGAGTGCTGCCCCATAGCCGGCGGCGGATTCGAGACGCTGCCGATACCGGCTGACCAGATACCATTTCGCCACCAGCCCGAATGCAATGACTACCACGACAAACAGCATCAATATGAGCAACCGATAGTCGGCGTGAATCCCCCGATCCACATAATACTGCCCGTCCGGCCCTTGCTGAAGCTTGATCTCCCGTTGAATCTGATGGGTCTTGCCGGACGGATCGGATAGATTGATCCACTCCGAGCAAAGACGTACCGGGTCCGCCGCTCCCGCGACGGATTTCCAGCCGAGCCGGAGACAAATATCCTGTTTGGAGTTGAACACATCGGGGGTCGCCGCCAGCTCATCAAGGTTAATCCCACTGGCCCATAACCCGACTAGCACGATCGCGTTGCAGAGAATCATCATGGCAAGAGACACGCCGAAGGTGAACCGACGAACCTTACTCGCCCGACGCTGATCGTCTGATGTTGGTTGGGAAAGAGCCGCTGTACCCATGGACTGCTCCATACCGTACTGCCCCTTGTTGTTCCCTCGCCTATCGCTCCCTAGGAATGGCACCCGTGCTGGTCTCATTGCGGCCGTCGAGCGAGGCTACAAATGATCCTTCAAAGCTCGCTCGTTTTCTCTCCAGGGATGGGGGCTGATTGATCTTCCACTGCGCACGTCCAACGAGGGCCTTCTGAGGCCGCGCGTTGCGCGAGCACAGAAGATCATCAGGCTCCATCCACGCTCTACCCTCCTTGTACCACAATCTGCGAAAAGTCCGCGAATGAGTTGAAGAAGTCATCTACTTCCTGAAGCAGCGACAACCGGTTACTCCGGACGGCCGGATCCTCCGTATTGACCATGACCGCTGTGAAGAACGCATCGATAGCAGGCTTCAGACGCACGAGCGCATCCAGAGCTTGGTCATAGTCCCCGCGGTTCATCGCGGACATCATCTTCTCCCGTTCTTCCGCCGTGGCCTGGTAGAGCGCCGACTCCGTGGGATGCTCGAATCGAGTCTTGTCGACCGGCTTGCGATCCCACTGCTCTTTCTCGACAAGCCGGTGCGCACGCTTGAAGCCGACGATCAACGGATTGAATTCCGGCTTCGTGGTGACGGATGCAAGCGCCTTCATTCGCAGAACAAGATCTACGAGGTCCAGCGTCTTATCGTGAGCCGGCTTGAGTACCGCTTCAATGACATCATCTCGCAACGCGTGGACGACCTTGCCATAATGTCGAACCCGCTCAAAAATGAATTCCGTCATCCGGCACCGTCCCTCCTGCCCGGAATCTGGAACCCCTTTGAAGCCATCGCCGATGACTAGGTTTCTCGCGGTATCGATGTAGCTCCCCACGTCGATGCGCAGGTTTCCCTCAAGAATAATCCGGACGATGGCCGTGGCATTTCTGCGCAAAGCAAATGGGTCTTCCGATCCGGTCGGCACGAGCCCCACGTAGAAGAACGCCGCGACCGAATCCAGCCGGTCGGCCAACGACAGCACCTGACCAGCGATGGTCCGGGGCAAGTCACCTTCGATCGATCGCGGCAGATACTGCTCCCTGATGGCCTGACTGACCACCTCGGATTCACCATCATGCGTCGCGTACTCGCCCCCCATGATGCCTTGCAGCTCAGGAAACTCACCGACCACACCAGTAAGAAGGTCCGCCTTGCACAGATCCGCGGCCCTCTCGCAGGCCTGTTTCAGTTCGTCGTCCTGAGGTCGCACACTCGAGGCGATGAAGCCGGCCAGCTTCCTGACCCGTTGCTGTTTTTTCTCCATAGTCCCAAGCTTCTGGTGGAACGTGACACCGGTAAGTTTCGTCACACGCTCCTCCAGCTTGACCTTCCGGTCTTCGTCGAAAAAGAACTTCGCATCGGCCAGACGCGCAGCCAGGACCCGCTCGTTGCCTTCGCGAATCAATCCCATATCTTTGGCTCGATTGTTCGTCACCGCGATGAAATGGGGAACCAGCTTCCCACTCTCTTTGTGCATCAAAGAGAAGAACCCCTGATGTTCTTTCATGGAGGTAATCAAAATCTCTTGCGGCACCTCCAGATAGGCTGGCTTGAAGGATCCGATAATGGCATTGGGGCATTCGGTCGTATAGACCGCCTGGTCCAACAAGTCTCCGTCCACATTCAACGTGAAGCCAGTTTTCTTGCACAAGGTCGCGATCTGTTCTTCGATCGTGTGGCGGCGGCGCTGCGGATCCGCAGTGACCCCCTGACGTTCCAGCCCCTTCAGATAGGACTCGGCGTCTCGAACCACCAGCCCCTTCGCGCTCCCTAACACACGATGGCCTTCCGTCCGATTGCCGGCGGTAATCCCCGCGGCTTCGATCGGAAGCGTGGCCCCTCCGTACAGCGCCACCAGCCACCGCACCGGTCGCGCGAACCGAACTCCGGCGCTGTTCCACTTCATCGCTTTCGGAAAAGACAATTTCGCGATCAACTGCGGGAGGAGTTCTTTCAGGACCAGGTTGGCGGGCCGCCCCTGTTCCTGCTTCACCGCAAAGAGATACTCCCCCTTCGGAGTCTGGCGAATCTGCAGCTCGTGGACGGCGACTCCTTGCCCTGCGGCAAATCCCGTCGCCGCTCTGGTCGGCTGGCCGGCCTGATCGAATGCCACCGCTTTGGAAGGCCCCATCGCTTCCTTGACCATCGAGGTTTGCTGAGTCGCGAGACCCTCAACTACCAGGGTCAATCGTCGTGGAGTGCCCAGCGTACGGGCGGATTGAAAGGCGAGACGGTGGTCTTTCAACAACTGCTCGGCCGAACCCTTGAGAACAGTCAGGGCGGGAGCGATGACCTGGTAGGGCAGTTCTTCGACGCCGATTTCGAGCAACAACTCGGCAGCGGTCGCTGGGGAAGGGCGCTTCCCCTTCTTCGCAAGAGAAGCGGGACGGCGAGGTTTCTGGGTTTTTGGCATGAATCCTTCTGCGATTCTTTATCAGCGGCGGGTTACAGCTTTTGAACGCGCAGCTGATACCTTCGCTGCATCACGCTTCGTCCCGCGATTGAGCAGCGGGTGTCCCATCGCCGCCCGCTCTTCGATATAGCGTTCGGCACATTGACGGGCCAGGGCACGGACCCTGGCGATATAGCCCGTACGCTCTGCCACGCTGATCGCCCCGCGGGCATCGAGCAGATTGAAGAGGTGCGAAGATTTGATACAGAACTCGTAGGCCGGAAGCGTCAACCGCTTCTCGCGATTCGCCAGCAACCGTGTACATTCTCCCTCGAACGATTGAAACGTGGCCATCAGCATCGCCACATCGCCTTCTTCGAAATTATAGGTAGAGAACTGCACTTCGGTTTCGTGATGGATATCGCCATAGGTGACGGACTCATTCCACGCAAGGTCAAAGACGTTATTCACTTGTTGCAGATACATCGCGATACGTTCAGTCCCGTACGTGATCTCGACGGTAATGGGATTCAGTTCAATCCCGCCGATTTCCTGGAAGTAGGTAAACTGGGTGATCTCCATCCCATCGAGACGCACCTCCCAGCCCAGGCCCCAGGCGCCCAACGTGGGGGACTCCCAGTCGTCTTGAATGAACCGGATGTCGTGCTGCTTCGGGTTAATCCCCAATTGGGCCAGACTCTCCAAGTACAACGCTTGAATATTGTCCGGCGCCGGCTTCAGCACGACCTGATACTGATAGTAGTGCTGCATGCGATTCGGATTCTCGCCGTATCGTCCATCCGTGGGACGCCGGCATGGCTGGGGATAGGCCGCCCGCCAGGGTTCCGGGCCAAGGGACCTGAGGAATGTGGCTGGATGAAAGGTGCCGGCCCCCATCTCCAGATCATAGGGTTGATGGATGACGCAGCCTTGGTCGGCCCAGTAGTGATGCAACGTGAGAATGAGATCCTGGAAGGTCACGAACAGTCCAGTCGTGGTTGCGGAGGTCTGAATTTTCGCGCTAGAGGCTATGAAATGACCGCAGAAAATAACAGGAATATACAGAGACTGTCAATGCACAACCCCTCTAGGATCAAGGAGTTGTAGCACATTGTCTCTACAGAATGGATAGACGTTGCGGGTCAGAGCCCCGTGAAATACTCTGCTCACATTTTTCAGATCGACCCTTGACGGGATTAGAGGCGGTATTCTATTGTCGTAAATCTTGACTGACTCACTCAGCATTATATCGACCTGACCATGAAACTCTCGAAAAAAAGCGAGTACGGACTTCGTGCACTGCTGGAACTCACGCTCTTCTATGGCAAGGAGACGCTACAGCGCCACCAGATCGCAACGCGACAACATATCCCGGTCGAATTTCTTGAACAGATCCTCCTGGCACTGAAACGCGCCGGCCTCCTCTCAAGTCGTCGAGGGATGAAAGGCGGCTACGCACTGATTAAATCCCCGGGGGAAATTACCCTCGGCCAAGTGATTCGCATTTTGGATGGCCCCCTCGCTCCCATCGGATGTGTGAGCAAGACGGCCTATCAGAAATGCGGAGACTGCCCCTA
>JANYEF010000419.1 GCA_025363325.1 Nitrospira sp.
CGGCGCAGGCTATGCCAACCGCCGCGAGATCTTTCCTCGACTCCTCGGACACGAGTGGAGATTCAAGCTCTGGGGCAATGAATGGGACGGCGCGGCCGATCTGACATCTGTCCTCCAACGCAACGGTGCACGGATCGATACCGCCACCTGTCAGAAAGTATTTAACGCGAGTGCCGTGAATCTCAACCTGCATTCGTGGGCCGGGACTGGACTCGATCCTGAGGGGGATTTCGTAAACCCTCGCACGTTTGAACTGGCGGCCTGTGGAGCCTTTCAGCTTGCCGACCGTCGCTCGCTGATGCCGAATCTCTTCACCGCAAGCGAAGTTGCCACCGTGCCGTCTCCCGACGAATTCCCCGGTGAAATCGCCCGCTGGCTCCGCGAGCCCGATCAGCGCCTCGCCATGGCGGGGAAAGCCCGTCAGCGCGTGCTCGCCGAACATACCTACGCGCACCGCATGCGCGATCTCCTGTCCCAGATCGGCGTCGCCAGTCCGGATCGCATCGGGTCGATTCTGCGAGGAGCGCGTCAGGCAGACGCACTCGCGTCAGCAGCCACTGATTCATTTCCATCTTTAGCATCGACTCTGCGGACGTTTCCCCCCACCCAACGGGTGGAGCTGAAGCAGATTGCGGCACAGATCCGTTCACGCGGCCCCATGGGTACCCTGTCCCGTGAGGATCTGATGCTGCTCATGTTGGACGAGTATCGGTCTGAGGCGAAAGATTTGGTGTGATGAAACAGGTGCTCATCATCAACGTAACTCGCATGGGGGATCTGATTCAGACCGGTCCCTTGCTATCCCGATTGCGCGAGGAATGGCCCGGCGTTGCGATCGACCTGGTCGTCGATCGAAGTTTCGCGCCGACAGCGGCACTCCTGACCGGGCTCCGGCAGGTGATTAGTTATGACTTCAATCGATTACTCGATGACTGCCGCACGCAATCCAAGAGCCTTGTGACGCTCATGCAAGAGATGACAGACTGGGCTGCCCCACCACGAGATGCGCGGTATGACCGCATTGTCAATCTCACCTTCAACCGCCAGACCGGCTTACTAGCGTCATACATCGGCGCACCAGACTTGAGAGGGATTACGGCAGGGCCAGACGGCAGCCCCATTGTGCAGAATCCATGGCTGTCCTATTTCACGGATCTGCATCGGCATCGGCGGTTTAACCGGTTTAACCTGGTGGACCTCTATGCTATGGGTGGAAGCGGTCCCGGCACCTTCTCACCGCTGTCGGTCACCGTTCCGACCGATGGTAGAGACTGGGCCGACGACTTCCTTCGGCCTCAGACCGCGACCGTCCGCCAATGGATCGCCGTGCAGGTCGGAGCCAGCGATGTCATGAAAGCCTGGCGACCGGAGTATTTTGGCCAGACGATGGCACACCTGAGCCGGCACCCTGGCGTAGGATTTGTCGTGATCGGCACGGCTGCCGAGGCGGAATCCATCGAGCTGGCCAAATCGACCTTTCGAGCCAGCGGAGGAGCCGCGCCGATACTTGATGCCAGCGGTCGGACGACACTCCATCAACTGGTCGGCCTACTCTCGCGCTGCCAACTGCTCCTCACCAACGACACAGGACCGATGCACCTCGCCGTTGGCGTCGGAACTCCGGTCATTGACCTGTCAGTCGGCCATGTCGATCATCATGAAACGGGACCCTACGGGCCAGGCCATTGGGTGATTCAGCCGGATCTTGCCTGCTCGCCCTGTGGGTTCGACCAGATCTGTGCCCACCATGCGTGCAAAGATCGATTGATTCCCGAAGAGGTTGCGAATCTCTGTCTCCACGCACTAGGGCGAGGCCCATTTCCCTCCTGGAGCGCAGGTCTGCGCGTGTATCAATCCAGTGCCGATGCCGATGGACTCGGCTCCTTCGTCATACGCGCGGGACACGTCGATGCCGGCACCGCGTGGTACGCCGATTTTTGGAGGAGATTCTGGTACGAAGATTTCACAGGCAAGCCGAGTCAGTTGGTTCCGAACCTCGAAACCGCGCCGGACCAAGGCCCTGCGCTGGCCTGGATGAGAGAAGCGGCTCAGCCTCTGCACCGACTGGAACAGCGCGCTCGGCATATCGCAGCGCTCACGAGAAGGCACCCGCTGCCGGTCTCAACTCTGCAGCGGGAACAGGCGCTCCTCCGCCAGGAGCGAGAGCAGCTCCTGCTTCGGATGATGGCCCATTCGGTCACCGGCCCGGCCACCGTGGCCATGATCAGAGACATCCACAACGATGATGCCGGAGATCTGACGATGCTGGCCGATCGGCATGTGCAGGCC
>JANYEF010000426.1 GCA_025363325.1 Nitrospira sp.
TGAAGAGATTTTCTTGTCCGATCGCACACTCAGCCCTACAGTGTGCCTATGGAATCCACGCCGACATCGACCCTGTCATGTCCCAAGTGTCAGGCTGACCAGCCCGACGGAGCGACAGAGTGCGTGAAATGCGGGATCGTCTTTGCGAAGTATCAGTCGCTTGCTCCGCTGCAGCGGCAGGACGTGCAGCGGAACCGCTCGCGCTGGGTGGCCCTTGCTAAAGAGTGGCTCGTCGAATCGGATACATCGACAGACTCGTTGACGTTCGCTGGCCGGGCCGCGGTGTTTCTGTTGCTTCTCTGGTGGGGCCGAACGTTGATTTTCACGCCGCTCGAAACCAACTACACAGGGGAATCGTTTCTCCATCTGATCAATCTGCCGTTCCACGAAGCGGGTCATCTTCTGTTTATCCCGTTGGGACGCTTCATGATGATCCTGGGCGGGAGTCTCGGTCAGATCTTGATGCCGCTCGTCTGCCTGGCTGCCTTTCTCATCAAGACGCGCGATCTCTTCGGCGCGTCGGTGGCCCTTTGGTGGACGGCGGAAAGCTTCATGGATATCGCCCCCTATATCAACGATGCACGGGAGCTGGACCTCATGCTGCTTGGCGGGGTAACGGGGAAGGAAACGGACGGGCATGACTGGAACAATATCCTGACCATGTTGGGCTGGCTGGAGTATGACCATCGCCTGGCTCACCTCGCCTACAACCTCGGCATTCTCCTGATGCTGGCCTCGTTCGCTTGGGGCGGGCTGTTACTCCTAAAACACTATCGCAGGCTCTCGCCGTAACCACGCGCTTGTGGTGCCTGTTAGGCGGGTCACGCAAGGAGAAGTCTTTATCATCTGCGTCAGCGTCCGCTGCCGGTCCTCGCGAAATTATCTCGCAGTTTCTCCATTAGCTGGGTGAGTGCCTGTCGGCGTGCCGCGGTGACCCCCTCTCGATCCTCCACTCGTGCGGTGGGACCGATTATCTTCGATAATCCCTGGGCCTCTTCCCCAAACAGCTTGGTGTCTCCACGGACATCCCACAAGGCACCTCGCACGAGACAGAGGGCATCGCTGTGAGTGCCGTCGACGAAGTAGGCTCCGAGAATCGTCCAATAGAGCAGAGCCCCCTTGTAGTTGTTGTAGCGATCGACGGTCGCCGCGCCATCCACGATGAGCAAGATATCGGCGCCGTGACGCATGGCGGATTCGCGCAACTGTGCCAGCTGGTTTCCCTTGATCGAAGAGATGTGAAGAAGGGAAGCGCCGCTGATGAGGCCGTCACGCTGCAATTCGTTGGTCCAGGCCAGCAGGGTTCCCCGATCGGCATCCGTCCACTCAAATTCATGACGAAGGAACCCGGTTGGCATCACAAACAGCCCCAACCTTGGAGGGCCTTGCCTGGTCGAAGGGTTCGTCGTTGATGTCGATGGCAGAGGACCGACGAAGCGAGCCTCTTCGTCTTGCAGCGTCTGTTGGAGCGAATCCAGATGCAACCCCTGGCTGCTCGCGCAGGCAGTGAGAAAGAGCAAGAGGGCGAGCACCATGTAGGCGAGGGGATTCATGCCGGCGACGCACTCACGTGGGTTTGTGCGAGTGCTTCAAGTGCGAGCATCAGCGCGTGGGTTCCGCTCCGGCCATGTCCGAGCGTTTGGACGGTCTGGTAGAGCTGGTGCACCAACGTGAGACCGGGCAGTACGAGTCCTATACGTTTCGATTCCTCCAGTGCGATGCCCATATCTTTCACGAAGTGCTCGACGAAAAATCCCGGGGCGAAGTTGCGTTGAAGAATACGTGGAGCGAGATGGTCCAAGGTCCAGCAGGCTGCGGCTCCTCCACGGATGGAGTCCAGCATCCGGTTGAGATCGAGCCCTGCCTTGTAGCCATAGAGCAGACTCTCGCAGACACCGATCATCGTGCCGGCGATCACGATCTGGTTACAGAGTTTCGCCTGTTGCCCGGTGCCGGGCCCTCCCTGATGCACAATCGTTTTACCCAATAACTCGAAGAGCGGCATCACGGCTTGCACGGCTTCGCGGTCGCCTCCTACCATGATCGAGAGGGTGGCGTTGCGCGCGCCGACGTCGCCACCGGATACCGGGGCATCAATCGCAGCGAGACCTTTGGCCATCGCACGTTCGGCCATCTCGCGGCTGAGTGCTGGGTCCGTCGTCGTCATATCGACGAGCAGTGTGCCAGCTCGCACGCCGGCCAGGATTCCAGTTTCGCCGAAATAGACGGCACGGACGTCCAGGGGAAAGCCTACCATCGAGAAGAGGATATCGGAATCAGCAGCGACGGCGCGCGGGTTCTCAGCCCATGTCGCACCGAGGTCGAGCAGCGGCTTGGCTTTGGCTTTCGTGCGGCTGTGCAGGGTCACGCGATACCCGGTTCGTAGTACATGGCCACACATTGACGAGCCCATCACGCCGGTGCCAATCCAGCCGATTCTGGTTTGTGACGGAGTGACTCTGTGTGGAGCTCTCGTCATTGGGGCCTTGCCTCATCGAGTAATGGAATGATCTGGTCAGCCACAGCCTGCACCACTCCCTCTCGTTCTCCTACCACTTTGAGCCCCTGGAAACTCAGATAGTATCCTCCGTGGCTTGGCGCTTGGATGGTCGCGTGGAGTTCGATCCGTGCGCCATCCTCCACGTCGGGATCTTTGACCGTGGGGATGCCGCAGAGG
>JANYEF010000437.1 GCA_025363325.1 Nitrospira sp.
CTCCAGGATAAAGCTTTTTGACACAGGGCTGACAGATGCCGTGGCTGAATTCAGCCTCGGAATGTTCGCCGATATATTCCTCCAACTGTTGCCAGAATCCGCCGTCATTGCGGATCTTTTTGCAAGATGCGCAGATGGGGATGAGTCCTCTGAGGACCTTGACATCCCGTAACGCTTTCTGCAGCGCATCATTGCTTCGACGGAGCTCCCCTTCGCGCGCTTTGCGGCAGTCCATTTCATGTTTCAGCGCCAGTGCGGAGGAGGCGCGTGCGAGGAGCTCCACACTGTTTACCGGTTTGGTGATGTAATCAATCGCTCCCGCCGCAAAGGCGGCTTGGAGATTCGAGAGGTCGGTTTTGGCCGTGACCATGATGATGGGAATATCGCAAAGATGTGGTCGACTCTTGATCTGGTGACAGGCTTCGACTCCATCCAGCTCCGGCATGAGGACGTCCATCAGAATCAAGTCGATCTGGGTGGGCGGTTCATGGCTGTCCATGGCGAGCATGGAGAACGCAGCCTTTGCCGAGTCGGCGCTTTGGAGATCCGTATGACCGGCTTTCCCGAGGATTGCGCGGAGGAGTAGCTGTTGGTCTGGAGAGTCGTCGACGATAAGAATGCCCATGCGATTCCTGTCAGGCGCTCGCACATGCGGTGCAAGCCATCACCTTTCAGTATAGCAGGTGCCGATCGGGCTACTGGAGCTTGGCCCTGACGAGGTCGCTGATCTGTTTACCGTCGACTGGTTGGCCGGCCACACGGACCATCACGGCTTTCATCACCGCGCCCATCTCTTTCAGCGATTGAGCGCCGGTTTCTTGAATGGCCGCGTCCACGACGGTGGAGAGCTGTTCGGGAGAGAGGGCTTGAGGGAGATAGGATTCGAGAATGGTAATTTCCTGTCGTTCTTTTGCGGCGAGTTCTGCGCGATTACCTTTTTCAAACAGCTCGACTGATTCCCGGCGTTGTTTGATCATCGTCGTCATCACGCGGCTCATTTCGGCGTCGTCGAGATCCTTCTTGATCTCCAGTTCCTTGTTCATCACGGCGGCCTTGATCATGCGGATCACGTCCATCCGCAATTGATCGCGGGCCTTCATGGCTAACTTGAGATCTTCTGTCAGACGTTCGTGTAGCGACATGGAGCCTCAGGGAGTTCAGATGATGTGCTGGAGACAATACCGCGTCGTCAGGGCCCAGTCAATGACGTATCGCTCTACCGAACGAGGATGCGGCGGGAGCGGTAGTGTTCTGGTGACGAGGGGGCGTAAAATTAGATGCGGTGGTGAGCCCTGAGGCAAAGGGTCTTAATACGGGAGGGACTGTATGTCGGTCAATCATGCAATCGGTAAGAGATGGCAGCGAACCACGGTTGTGGGCCTGGTGAGTCTGGTGATGCTCTCGGTCGTCGGAGGCTGCGCCAGCGATGCACCGAAGGGCCCTCCACCGCCGACAGCGGATCAGGTGCGAGGCCATGCAGATCGGGCGTTCGAGAAGCTCAAGCAAGAGGAACAAGAGCGTGCCGCCCAGCCGCCGGTGTTACGGTAGTTAGGTCAGGCACCCTACCGATTCGATTTGGGTAGGGTCCAGGCTACAAACTGGGCAACGGGTTTCACGAGCGGCAATTCCCAGAGGAGTTGTTGCCTAGGAACGCTCTCCACTTGGCGCGCTTCATGGAAGGTGCCAAGCAGGCTGGAGGAGACCAGCAGCCGCAAGACGCCTGAGAGAAAGAAGACAAAAGGCAAATTCGATGCTGGCTGGAGGAGGACTCCTGCCCACTCGATGCGTGAGGGGAGGCGCTCCACCAACCAGCTCCCAAGCAAGGCCCCCACCGTCCATCCTACTGCATTGACCGTGCTGTACAGAGCGGTGGCTTTCGCGCGGTCCTCCGGCCTGACCGAATCGAACATATAGTTCTGCAGTCCCAATGCCAAGCCGGCCCAAATAGCGCCGCCCAAAAAATTAACTGCCAGGAGAAATCCAAGATTCGTACTCACGAGGTATAGCATCGGCAAGAATGGCACCGTGAAGCCGGTGATGGACAACAAGGCTTTGTTTCCGAAGCGGTCCCCGAATTGGCCCCAGGTCTGCAGGGTGAGGAGTTGACCGAGAAGGCCTGTCGCCAGCCATCCCCCGTAGCCGAAATATGACAGATGAAGGTCTTGAAGGATGTAGAGGACGAAAAATGGACCAGCGATCAACACGGACGCATGCATCAGGCCTGAGAAAAGCAGGAAGCGACGGAAGTCCTTCGTCGCGCTCTGACGGAAGAAGCTGCGAAATCCTTGCTGAGCCTCCCGATGGGCGGTGGGATGCACATCTTGAACGTGGGACAAGGCCAAGATTGAGAGGATGCGGGCACTTCCAGCGACGGAGAAAATCAGTACGAATCCCCACCAGGCGGCGGTGGAATGTTGCCAGAGGCTCAGGACCCATCCGGCTCCGCAGAGCGCAAAGAAGCTGAGGCTGGCGATGATTTGGGATCGGCGTGCGAAATAGACGCCCCGCTCATGCTGGTCGAGCCAGTCGGCAATCAAGCTATTCCAAGCCGGCGTGGTGAATTGGGCGCAAGCAAAATAGGCGGCAGCGCCGCCCACGACGAGCCAGGGACCCCACTGCGGAAGCAGCAGTGGCAGGAGCACGATGGGAATCCATGCGATGCTTTGTCCATAGGTGCCGACAGCGATGAGAGCTTTGCGATTCGGGAACCACTGTAATAACTTGACGGAGACGAGTTGGGCTCCTGTCCCGATGAGTTGGGGCAATGCCGACAGCACACTCAATTGGAACGGGCTTGCATGCAGGAGCAGAGCGAATGCGGAGAGGTATTGTTCCCCGCTCCCTTGCGTGACGGCCTGGCAGGCACCATCTCGGAGACCGTAGCGAAGGCCTCGCTCGCCGGCACTCTGTGGCTGGGAGCCGCTTGGCGCGGTCTCTTGAATATGTTCTGACGGTATCAGATGCACATGATTCTTTCATGAGAGGGAACTCCGATCGAGCGTAGCACAGACGGTGGTGGTCGGAGCGTAAATAGATGCGCAGCTCGGTCAGTCGGTTATTGACCCGTTGCTGATCTCTCGATACCATAACGGTACGAGTGAACCGTGGGTAATGGTGGCTCCAATGAGAGAGACCAGAAGGAAATGGACGCAGGTTCTGGTAAGCATCCTCGCCGGCCTGAGTGTTGTCGTGTGTGTCTGGCAGGGAGTCGAGGCGCGGGATCTGTTCGCGCCGAAGGAGCAAGCGACGACCGAGGCCGATCCCACGCAAAGCCCGTCGTTCGACGAACAGAAGAAGGGCATCCCGCAATCCATTTTTACCTGGATCAAGATGGCTAAAGGGTATGAGATCGAATGGGATACGTTTGGGCGAAAAGGCTGGTACACGCAAGACCCGCGGATAAAACCGGTCGAGCCAGGATCGGTGTTTCCTCAGGATATTCCCACGATCTATATTGTGTTCGAGTCAGCTCCGCTGGAAGATCCTACCCAGTTCAGCGCTCAATGGTTTCTGGAGGGGGAGAAGGGCGCACGTTCATCCGTGCCGCTCGGCAAAGACACCTTGGAAGTGCCGGGGCATGAACGCTATGGATTCCTGGAACTCAAGAGGCCAGAAGACGCCTGGGCCATCGGGACGTACCTGGTAAAACTGTTCATTACACCGCTTGGACAACAGTCTTTTCATGCGGGCAATCAAGTGGGCACCATGCGGTTTACTATTGTCGAGGGGGCTGCTCCTGCCGGCATGAGCCTACACTAGCAGGCTGCGGGAAAACTATGTGGGAACGCCAGAACTTCACTGGTCCGCCTGTCTGCGTGCGTACATGCACCGGCAGGCACGTCTGGGACAACAGGAGCACAGCATGCAGGATGCTCAAAAAGGCTGTCCAGCAAGGCCGCAGTGAGCGAAGGCCCGAAGGCGTACCCTCTGGGGTACGTTGAGGGTCTGAACGATGCGAGAACGCTGCTGG
>JANYEF010000464.1 GCA_025363325.1 Nitrospira sp.
ATACAACCGCCATACGTCGACATCCCCAACTGAAGCCTGATATCGAAGCAGTTCTCAGATCGCTCGTTGACGACCCCTTTGAGTCTCGATTGAGAACCCACAAGCTAAAGGGGCAGTTGGAGGGAACGTGGGCCTGCAGCATTGGCTACGACATGCGGCTGATCTTTGAGTTTGTGAAAGGTGCCGGCAAGGAGGAGGAGATCTTGTTGATCGAAATTGGCACCCATGACGAAGTCTACTAAACTCCCGCGCAGTCTGCCTGCCCTTAGACGCAAGCAGCCGCGCATCCTTCGTAATGTCCGCACTCGACGCTAGAGACGCAACAGACATATCCGTCGCGTGTCACTCATGCCGCAGCAACGTCGAACCTCGGATGTTCTGACCACAACCTGAACCGTGAACTTCGAACCTCGAATCATTTCCATGCACCGTCACCACGAGTCCAAAGTCATGCAGGCCCAATTTATGACTGGAAGAAAGGCGGATCCCTCTGAAGTGGAACGGCCAAGCCGCGGAGAGGATCGTCGAGTATCTTGAGGGATTTTGTCACTACCTGAAGGAATCGCCCATGGACGGTGGGCATCAACGGCTTGTGTTGTGCGACAACTTACGATTAGGTAAGGATGTTCATCTATCGTGAGGAGGCAGGATGTCCACATCAACCCTGACCAGTAAAGGTCAAACAACGATCCCCAAGGACATTCGAAAGCGACTCAATCTCCATCCAGGAGACCGCCTGGAATTTGTGATTGATGAGGATGGTCGCGTCCTGGTGCTACCGGCAAGCATTGACGCGTCAGAGTTGGCGGGGATGCTCAAGTTCGCGGCTCGGCCGGTAAGTGTCGAGGACATGAACCGAGCGATTCGCAAACGAGGAGGCCGGCGATGATCGGTCTCTGCACGAATGTCCTGGTCAAACACGTAGTGCAGGACGATCCCGGCACGCCAGACCCCATTTGTTTCGCTGTGGTACATGACAATCCGTTGGTGTGAGGACGGTGCATGATGGAGGGAAAAGGTCGGGCGAGCCTCATAGAAGAAATGAAGGAGCGAGACATTCGTCCGATCCTCACGCGTATAGTCCAAGTGATCCGCCGATATCTGCCGGATGAGTCGCACCAGATTCTCTTGTTCGGTTCCTGGGCAACGTTGGAAGCCGCTCCGACCTCAGACATCGATATTGCAATCGCAGGTGCGACCGCTGTCGACCCGACCGTCATGTCGGAAATCCTCGAGGAGATTGATAAGTTGCCGACCCTGAGAAAGATTCAGATCATCGATGTCCAACATGTTCATGACCGGTTTCGGGATCGCGTGCTAAGCCAGGGGCAGGTGTTGACGTAATGGAACGTACAGAAGCCGTGAAAACGTTTGAACAGGCGCTACGACGGCTCCAAGAAGTACTGGTAGAACCAGAGTCGTCACTCGTTCGGGATGCGGCGATTAAACGGTTCGAATTTACCTATGAACTGGCGTGGAAAGCCGTGCAAAGGGTGCTGCGGGAACAGGGGGTCTTGTGCCATTCCCCTAAGGGGTGCCTGAGCGAAGCATTCACGTGCGGACTTGTCCGAGACAGTCCACTGTGGATTCGAATGATCGAAGACCGCAATCTCACGGTGCATACCTATAACGAGCGCATGGCCGTAGCGATCTATCGGAACCTCAAGGAGTACGAGCCGCTCTTCGAGGAACTGCTGCAGAACCTCGTGCGAGCCTTGGAGTTGCCGTGAATGTCTGGTTATCTTGTCTGTCTGGTTCATCTGGTCTATCTGGTTTGTTTTGTTGATCTGGCGGATCTGGTTTATCCGGTTAATCTCGTTCAACCAAATAAACAAGACAAACGAAACAAACCAAACAACAGTCTTTTATGCTGTTAGAGACGTATCCGTCGCGTGTCGCTCATGCCAAGCCTGGTGTGGAATTGACATTCTGCCCCTCAAACTGTACAGTAATTGGGACAACATTGAGGGGGAGGAACATGCTGAAAGATATTCCCATTACCGAAGCCCGTCACGAACTCACGTCCCTGCCAGAGCGATTAGCCAAAGAGCCTGGAGCGGTGGCTGTCACACGGCGAGGAAAGCCGGTCCTGGCCGTCATGCCCTGGGAGCTGTACCAATCCATTGCTGAGACTCTGGAAATTATGGGGGACGAAGACCTCATGGCCGCTCTGCGTAAAAGTATCAAGGAAGCAGAAGAGGGGAAGGTCATTCCCTGGGAGCGGGTCAAGAAAGATCTTGGCCTGTGAGGTGGCAAGTCGGGTTGACCCCCTATGCGCGGGTCATGTTGGAAAAGATCCAGGATCGCCGCGTCCGGGACAAAATTCGGGACCGAATTGACGGCCTTGCTGAAGAGCCTGAGAAACAAGGCAAACCTTTGACAGGGGAGCTGACCGGATATCGGAGCCTCCGCGCCGTGGGGCAACGGTACCGGATCATTTACCGGATTGAGGAAGGCAAGGTCCTTGTCCTCGTGATGGCTTTGGGAATCCGGAAGGAAGGAAGCGGGAAGGATATCTATGTGCTGGCACAGAAGCTTCTACGTCTTCGCCTCTTGTAACCTCGTCCACAACAACCATGTCTGACGGCATACTCGCAGCGGTTTTACCAGCCATGCTGATGCATCACTCGGAATTTCTGCAATGGGTCCTGTGCCTCAGCTGAAGTGTATAACGTAAGACAGAGAAGAAAAGCCACGGGGTCGGGCAGTGGAACGGAGACTGTATGAAGAAGGGTGAAGGTCCCATCGCAGATGAAATGCGTGCTGAATATAGACGCTCAGATTTCAAGAAGCTTGAACGCGGTAAGTTTTATGAGAAGGTAGTCGTGAGTTCGAACGTTGTCGTGCTGGAACCACGGGTGGCCAAAGCATTTCCAAATTCCGCCCGTGTGAATCAAGTGCTGTCCAGTTTGCTGGAACTTGCCCAACAATCGTCACGCCCAACACCACGTTCAACCCGGACGCGCGCGAAAGCCGCACGTGTCGGCTAACTCTGACGTGAAACCTCGAACGTTGAACTTTGAACCGTTTTCATGAAGGCCCTCAACTACATCGCCCGGCTGCTCCGCGTTTTTAACACGAGTCGAAAATCAATGGCCATGCTGGACCAAATTTTGGCGTTCCTCTGTAACCGTGACAGTGTATGTCTTCTACGGTAAATGGGAGGAACAGAAGTGAAGATCTCCTATGATGACAGAACGGACCTGCTGTACCTTCGATTTGACGAGCGCAAGCAGGAGGTAGAAAACAAAAGGGTGACCGATGATGTTGTCCTGGACATCGGCGCAGGAGGCAAGATTATTGGAATCGAGATTCTAGATGCCTCACTGCACCTAGACCTTGACCGCCTCCTACCGGTTCGTTACGGAGCCTCAAAAGCCGGATAGGCCTTGTAGCGCTCTCGTGCTGACTCCGCGTGGTTCCCGCTACTCTCGCGGTCTGTCCAACCAAACAGACCACATGAACCAGACAAGCCAGATTGACCGATCGTATTTGGCGCCCGTCTCGCTAGTCTCGCACGTCCCGCTCGTCTCGCAGTCTCTGACGCAACAGACATATCCGTCGCGTGTCGCTCATGTCGCAGCAACGTCGAACCGCTGACGTTCTGAACCGCAGCCTCAACCTCGAACCATTTCCATGCACTGTCAACACGAGTCAAAATCAACAGTCATGCCAGACTCCATTTTAAGCGTAGCTTGTAAGTTTGGGTGTTCGTAGTCATGCGGCATGCAGTGGCTTACCCGATGATCCTAGCTCGCGCGTGGGTTGACCGCTTGCGCAACGCCCACCCAGATCACCATGCCATTGCTCTGGGCATGGCATGGGTAGCGCTTTTTGTTTTTTTCGGCAAACTCGCCGGAGCGGCCAAGGAGATGGCAGTTGCCTGGCGCTATGGCGTCAGCGAAGAGGTGGACGCCTATCTTTTTGTGTTCAACTTGGTGAGCTGGCCGGTCGGCGTCTGGTTCAGTGTTCTCACAGTCGTGCTAGTGCCTCTGGCAGCCCGTATCCGGCAAGGTGTATCGGCCGAGCTGCCTCGCTTCCGGGCAGAGCTCCTCGGCCTCACCCTCATACTCGGGGTAGTCTTGGCGTTCTTGGCCTGGCTCGGTCTGCCGTTGCTGCTGCGTTCGTCCTGGACTGGGCTTCCCGCTACCAGCGTGACCATTGCCACTAATATGGTGCCGACGCTGGTCCTGTTGGCCCCCCTGGGCATGCTCATCAGCCTCTTTTCCGCCTGGATGTTGGCTGCTGG
>JANYEF010000489.1 GCA_025363325.1 Nitrospira sp.
AGAGTCACTCGTAGGATTGACTGTTAAACCCTACAGAATGGCCGCTGGGGGATGAACTACGTCTGTTCAGGACTGCCCGATCAGGATGGCAGGATCAAACAAGGAGGAATACGTATGCAGCAGACAGTACGCTTCGACAATGCTACTTATTCGTCAGCAGATAATCGAGTCGTTCAACCTTCACGACCGGCATAATCACGCCGAGGCCTTCTTGGTCATGCGAGAAATCATACACTACTGATTCGTCAGGAATGAGCCGTCCGGTCATGGCCACAGTTATATCGACCGACTCACCTTGCGCGAGTCGTTGTTCCAATTCACTACGCAGCGTCGCTGAAGCCTTCGCCACCAGATTACCGGGAAGATTTTCATATTTGAAACGGACGACGCCCCACCGGGTAGGCGTGAGCTTCGGACCGAGTGCGACGCGAAATCCACCAGCCTCCGCGTCGTGCCGGGACAATTCGCCGAACCAGATAAAGGTGATGAGCTGCGTCAACGCGGGATTGCCCGCGCGCTTCGCGTCGCGCTCCCGGTTCAGCGTAAACAACCGCCCATCATGGCCAGGGTCATGATGGCCCTGGCCGTAGACCAGGCCCCAGTCCGGTGGGGTGCCATCCAGTGCGTCAAGAAACTGTTCAATTGAGTGAGGATCGATCAGGATATGGGAGTCCGTCGGCAGGATGCTATGGAGATCCTTGGGCGCAATCGTCAGGAGAGGTCTCGCGCCGAAGGCGTCTTCAGCCCATCCCTTTCCAAGCGATCCTATGGTCAGAGATAGGACGGCGATGACCCAGAAAGCCCACATAGGATGTGATCACTCCGCTGCCCCGGCGACGGCTCGCTCAAAACTCGCGCGAAGGGTCGTGACCGCCTGGTGCTCACCGGTCAATACTCCACATTCGATCAACATTGCCAGGCGAGGATGGGGATCGATGCGGCGCAAGGACTGCCTGCTGAGCCCTGCAGACTCAATCATCTTTTGATAGGTCCCCAACCACGATTCGGTCACGGCACGCAGCCCGGTGTCGGTGGGTTTCATCCGGCCAAGCTTTACCTGTTCAAGCAATTTGGTAAGCGGGTCGGACTGAGAGATGGTCGCAATCGCACGCTGCAGAGCCTGGTCGCCGGACTCCATGATCAATTCGTGGAACAGGAGCCGGGGCCACGCGGGTCTCCGCAACTTCCGCAGGCACCTCCACCATTACCTGGCAGCACCCATCCATCCGTGCCACCAACCCCGAACGAAGAAATTTGCTTCTCCAGCTTCGTAGCCCGGCACTTTGGACAGGCGGCTTCTGTTGAGCCGTACACCAACAGCTCGAATCGATGATTGCATTCCCCGCAGACATATTCGAAGATAGGCATGGATGGTACTCCTTATTCTGAGGGGTATTATAAGATCGGGGTGGTCACTTCGCAATGAGCTAGGAGCCTGTTCGACATTGCCTTCGTAACGAGGCGAGTGAGGCGCGGCCAGATGCTAGGCCGCAGGTCAGGAAAAATCGGAGGCGTATTCGCTGGAATACGTTGAGGATTTTTTCTGGTCGAGAACGACGCAGATGGTCGCGGATCGTTCGCCGCAGTAGAACGGTCAATGTCGGACAGGCTCCTAGGACGGGGCTATTCCACGGAGACGGAATTCTATGGCTGCGACGAAACCGATGACCATTACGCTTCCCGCCGACCTCCTGCGCGAAACCGTGCGTTTCGCGAGTGCGGAGGCCACCACGCCCAATAAACTGATCGAAGAAGCCTTGCGGCAATACCTCATGTCTCATCGCTGGCAGCGACTGCGCCAGTGGGGAACGGATACCGCCAAGCAGCTGGGGCTGAAAAACGAAGCCGATCTGGAACGGTTTCTCGCGCGTGACCGCGCCCGCCCACGACCCGGACTGAGGGGGCGGTGACCACCGCCGTTGCGGATACCAACATCTACATTTCAGCCTTGCTGTTTGGCGGAACCTGCGAAGCGATTCTTGGCTTAGCACGCGCCGGCCTGCTTGACCTCTACGATTCGCCGGCAATTGAGCGGGAGTTGCGTCGGATTCTGCGTGACAAATTTCACTGGACTGACCCACAAGTTCGTGATGCCGTTCTGGAACTGCGCTTGATCACCACGCGCATCCACCCGACCCTGCATCTCTCCGGCGTGGTGAGGGATGTGGACGACCATCGCATTCTGGAATGCGCCGTCGCGGCTCGTGCGGACTATCTGATCACAGGGGACAAGCGCCATCTCCAGTCCCTCAAGCACTTTCGAGGCATCCAGATCGTTTCACCGCGCGAATTCATCGATCTGTTTCGCTAGGAGCCTGTCCCAAGACCGTGGCGCGAGACAGGCGGGACTAGCGGGACGGGCGGGACGAGCGAGAAAAGCGCGACTCGAAGTTCGCAGTTCCGCAAACCTCGAACTTCGGACCTCGAACCCTTCCCCGTCTCGCTCGTCCCGCCTTTCCCGCTCGTCGCGCATCGCTCGCGTCTCGCCCGCCGCATAGAGCTGGCAGACGATGATCTTTTTGTCGACGACCTCCTGGCCGGACTCGCCGCAGCGGTCGTCGTGGAGGATTACCCTGCCTAGGAGCCTCCCCGACATTGACCTTTCTACTGCGGCGAACGATCTGCGACCATCTGCGTCGTGCTCGGCCCGAAAAAATACTCAACGTATTCCAGCGAATACGCTTCCGGTTTTTCCGGGCCTGCGGTCTCGCATCTGGCCGCACCTCCTTCGCCTCGTCACGAACGGTAATGTCGGACAGGCTCCTGCACAAAGGTCCTTGCGTGCTTGTCCTTCAACGGGACGGACACGATCGGCCCGTCCATGTGGTATGGGGAATTCCCAAAGATGCGTCCTCACCAGCCGTCGTGGTGACGGCGTACCGGCCCGATCCAGGACGTTGGAGCGAAGACTTTCTGAGGAGGAAATCATGAACAGCCATCACCATACCAAGTTGGTCCATGAAGGGCGGTACGCCGCCGAAGTTGAAGTAGATTTGATTGATACGGACACCGGATGGTCGCCCTACCTCTCGCTGTCAGACGCGCAGAAATTGGATGACGTGCGCAAGGCCCTGCGAGGCGGAGATCTGAAGCGAGCCAGTCAACTGGCACGCGTGTTTCAGCTTCTGCCGGTCAACGTCTGAGTCTGGTCCATCCTGGCCTGTCTGGTTCAACCAAACAAACGAGACAGACCAGATCAATCCTTCCCCGTGTCACCCGTCCCACCGTTCCCGCTCATCGCGTCTCGCCTTTCTCGCTCGTCCCGCCCGTCTCGCCAGCCAAAGACTGGCATTGACAGATTTTCCTGGAGCATGTATAAGGGCCCCCATCGGATCGGGGAACAACGGCGTTTCCCACCGGCCTTCAGATAGTACGGCTATGGACAATGGCGTCCTCCAGTCCCCCAGCGGGCTAGAGGACGTTTTTTTTTGGCAGGTTCGAGCAGGCTAAATCACGATGGTACAAATGAATCGAATGGTGGGAATAACTGAGAAGCGGCCATACAATGGACAAATGGCGCTAGCAATCGATGTAGAAGTGAGAGGTGCATCATACAGAGAGGCGCTATAGACGGGGAGGGGGTGGATATTGCGCACAAGGGCGTGCGTGCGACGACGCGGTCGAGGTAAGAGCAGCAAGGCTGAGTGAGTAAACAGGTCAAGGAGGATCTCATGAAGTCAGTACGCAGTCTTATCGGTATAGGTATGTGTGCGGCGGTTTCGCTGCTTGGCAGCCAGGCGGCATTCGCCGCGGACGATGCGGCCACCACCTGGAAGACCTTGGGCTTTCAGTTCTCCGGGGCGGCGGAAGCGTCCTATACGCAGAATTTCAATAATCCTAACACCAACGTCAATCAGCTGCGTATTTTTGATTCGCAGGCGAACTCATTTGTACCGCAGGTGGCGCAGTTCATGGTGGAACGGCCTGCCACGGCAGGCAGTGCCACGGATCGGATCGGCTTTCGCGCGCGGGTCAACTTTGGAGCCCAATCCAGGTTTTCGCGGGCCCGTACGAATTACCAACCAGGCGCGGACAACAGCGAGCTGGATGTCCATGAACTCTATGCCGAGTACATCGCCCCGCTCGGCAACGGTCTGAAGATTCAATTCGGGAAGATCAATACCTTGATCGGACTAGAAGTGATCAACAGCTGGGAGAACCCAAACTTCTCCCGTAGCTTCACATTCGGTCTGGCGCAAGCCTTCACGGAGACCGGCGTCCGGTTCACCTATCCATTTACCTCATGGGCGACCGCGCAAGTCGGACTCGTCAATGGGTGGGACAACATTGAAGACAATAACCGGGGCAAAACAGTCACGTGGAACTTGGCCCTGACGCCGATTGAGATGTTCGGCATTAGCTTCTACGGGTCCTACGGAGCCGAACAGTCAAATGGTAATACTTTAGGGGGAAATACTGCACAAGTCGGTGGCTGTTCGACAGTGCCGCCGTTTAACACCGGGTGCGATCCTACGGGCAAGCGCACGGTGGTGGGTTCGCTCATCACGATCAAGCCGACCAGCAGCGATACCCTCATCATTGAGCCCTATTACGGGAACGAGGGCAATGCCAGCCTGGCCAGAGCCGCCGCCGGCCAGTCGCCCAACGCCCGCTGGAATGCGCTCCTCGCCTATTATACGCATGACTTCAACGATCAAACGCAGCCCCATGCATTCAGCATGCGGGTTCGTGGAGAAATCTTCGAGGATGCCGGTGGCGCACGTACCTGCGGAGGAGGCGTGAATTTCAATGGCGGCTCAAATACCTGTGCTGGTAGTGGTGGTAGCCCAATCTTTAATGGCTTCTCCACCATCACTGGCACCCCAGGGACTTCCTCTCAGACCCTCTGGGAAGGCACGTTCACACTCCAATACAAGCCGGCCCCATCGCTGATGACAAGGGTC
>JANYEF010000553.1 GCA_025363325.1 Nitrospira sp.
CCAAACCAACAGTCCCAGATTCGCACACAGATCGCAGAAGCCTTGGAAGCGGTCATCACGCAGACCCTGCTGAAGAAAAAATCGGGCGGGCGTGTCGCCGCCCTCGAAATCATGGTCACCACGACCGCAGTCCGGAATCTCATCCGAGAAGGCAAGTTGCACCAGATTCCCGGAATCATGCAGGCCAGTCAGAGAGACGGCATGCAAACGATGGACATGGCACTGTTCGATTTGGCGACACGTGGACTCGTCACGAAAAACGAAGCTCAATCGCGCAGCATGAATCCCAATCTGTTTGGAACCGCAATGGGCGGCGCGGCCTAAGATACCTGGCAGGAAGAAACGGGGGTAGAGATGGACGTTCGCAGTCTCTTGAAAGTCATGGTGGATCAAGAAGCGTCAGACCTGTACCTGACCGTCGACTCGGCTCCCGCCTATCGCGTCCACGGCTCGACTCAACAAACCGACGCGCCGCCGTTTACCAACGAACAACTCGAAGCCCTCGCGCTGGCACTGATGCGCGGTCAACAGCGTGGGGAATTCGAGGAAAAGATGGAAATGAATTTGGCCCTCTACTACAAGGAGCTCGGCCGTTTCCGTGTCAATATTTTTCGGCAGCGAGGGAACGTCGGCTTGGTCTTTCGGCATATCAAAGCCGAGATCCAAACCGTCGAGCAGCTGGGCTTGCCTCCGATTATTAAAGACATCGCCATGACGAAGCGCGGGTTGGTGCTGGTAGTCGGAGCCACCGGTTCTGGAAAATCGACCACCCTCGCAGCCATGATCGACCACCGTAACACCATCCATCCCGGCCATATCGTGACCGTGGAAGATCCGATCGAGTTCGTCCACAGTCATAAGCGATCGCTCATTACGCAGCGAGAAGTCGGCTTCGACACGCTTTCATTTCAAAATGCACTCAAGAATACGCTGCGGCAGGCGCCGGATGTGATTCTGATCGGCGAAGTCCGGGACACGGAAACGATGGAAGCCGCGATCACCTTCGCGGAAACCGGGCACCTCTGCATCGGCACCCTCCACTCAAACAATGCGAACCAGGCCATCGAGCGCATCATGAATTTTTTCCCGGTGGAGCGGCATCCGCAGATCTATCTCCAGTTGTCGCTCAATCTTCGCGCCATCATCTCTCAGCGGCTCGTGCCATCCGTGGACGGGAAGCGGGCCCCGGCACTGGAAATCATGCTCGACACCCCCCGCATTAAGGATCTCATCAAGAAGGCCGAGGTCGATTCGCTCAAAGAAGCGATGGAGCAAGGGGTGGAGGAAGGCTGTCAGACGTTCGACCACGTCTTGTTCCAACTGTATAAAGAAGAGAGAATTTCACTCGAACAGGCCTTGATCAATGCCGACAGCGCGAACAATCTCCGGCTCAAGATCAAGATCGAAGGTCTGAGAGGGGACGATGCGATCAACGCGCTCCTCGACAAAAAATCAGGTGACTCCTCGACCGGTGCCTATAAGATTCAGGGGGGCGCCTCAGGAAATGTGACCCCCCTGCGTAAACGATAGCCCACCTCACCACCCCGCGCCTCGTCACCAATCCGGCGAGGATCATCGCACTTACTGAACCGCAGCCACCCCTTGCCGCTCAAGATACGACGCAATCTTTTCCAGCGCGAGAGCGCTGAGTTTCGCGCCGTACCATATCGGCATCGTGCCGGCCGGATATCCCGGCACGACGAACACTCCCGGTTCGATGACCGATTCGATCACATAATCATGCACCGTCCTCGCGTGGCCCCGGTAAGACGGATCGGCCAATCGCGCAGGCCCCGTGGTGCCTAATAGGAGGGGCGGCCCTACGCGCCCATCGGCCCCCGGAATACCTGGAACGGTGTGGCAGACCGCGCAGCCGGCTCTCGTAAAGATCTCTGTGATCGGTTCGTCTCCGGTGACCAGCGGAATCATGTCAGGGACAAGCACTGCCACCGATGAGACAGGCCCCGGCGGCACCGAAGAGGAATTGGTAGCACGGAGGGCCAACAACGTCCCCAGTAGCAGCGCAATTACGATGAGGGGAGTGATCAATCGTTCATGCATGGTAACCCAGTCGTAGGAACAGCCCGGCAGGGTCGTGATGCGAGGGACTAACATAGCTGGCTGAGCTTAGAATTCAGATCTGTTGATCTGATGATCTGTTGAGCGATCGGAATTCCGACCATTCATCAGATCGACAGATCAACAGATTCCTGAATTGTTTTACGAGATACGCTTCACGTTATTCCACTGAAGCTAGCTATCTACGGCATCGCCAACATTTGCCGACCAACATCACTCACTTCGTCACATTCATGGCACAGCGAAATCCGATTGTCCGATCCTCGAAATCCGTCTCAGCTGAGAACCGCGCCGTCACACGCAAAGCAGACGGTAAATCCGCCCATGACCCACCTCGCAACACTCGCTTTTCACCAGTAGCGGGGCCGGGTGGATTCTTGCCAGGACTCTTTAGATAATAGTCGCGCTCATACCAGTCCGCCACCCATTCTGCCGCGTTCCCCGCCATGTGGGAAATGCCAAACGGGCTCCTCCCGCCCTCTTTGAGCCCATGCCGCACGCTCATTCCCTCGAGACCGCTGGTGACCGCCACCAACGTGATGGCTTCACTGACCCACATGCCTCGGTTATAGTTAGCAATGTCGACGAACGGCTGCATATCGCCCCACGGATACCGGCGCCCGTCGGTCCCCCGTGCCGCCTTCTCCCACTCAGCCTCCGTCGGAAGCCGTTTCCCCGCCCACTGGCAATAGGCGGCGGCCGACTCCCATCTCATCCCAATGGCCGGCCGATCTCCAACCGTCGTCGCCGCCTCATCGTCCCATGTCGGAGGAGACTCGTGTTTCCCTCCTTCCAGAAACTTCCGATAGAGGCTGAGGGTGACTTCATACCGATCGATGTAGTAGGCATCTAGCGTCACAGTATGTTCAGGCCGCTCGTTTGGGAGGCCGTCGTGACTACCCATGGTGAATGGACCGGCAGGGATGAGGACCATTGGAGCGCCATCCAGGCCTCGACTCGCCTCGGCCGACGAAGCCACCTGCCCGCCCGTCGAGGGCTGTGGCTCCGCCACGCCAAGGCAGACTACCCCTGTCACGAGGCT
>JANYEF010000040.1 GCA_025363325.1 Nitrospira sp.
CTGCCTGAGGCCTGCGCGCACGGCTTTGACGGCCATCCGCCGCAAGTGCGCCTGCGCCGCCGGAGCCAGTGCCCTGGCATCGTCTTGTCTGTGCATGCCACATTATAACATACTACGCACTATTTAGTGCACTGATCAGTATGAGTGTTGAGTTCTGAGTTATTTCATTCGCTCCGAAACTCAGAACTCATAATTCAGAACCCAGAACTCCTCAGTGTTCGTGCTCCGTCCAGCCCGCGACTTTAAAGTTGATCGTGCAAACGAAATTGTCCCCGTCGTAGAAATTGACTTTGATCTTCTTCTTGCCATAGGTCTTTGCTAGAAAGGCGTCCGGATCATCGACCAATTCCTGATATCCTCCCGCCGGATATTCGCCGAGGTCGTGGAACACCACGATCATCCCCACTTTGACTTCTTGAAGAATCTTGGCCCAACAACGGGGATAGACCTCCCAAAACTTGGCCTCGATCATCTCTTTCGTCGGCTCCTGGCGATCCTCCCCCGGCTTGAAGGGCTGTGCAAACTTCGCCAACCGACGGACATAGGGATACTGATGCCCCGTAAACAGCTTGTGTAACCAGGGCGGCACAGTTGGTCTTTCTGCTGAATTCGTCATCTATACTCCGTACCCCTCACGCCTTACCCCTCACGCCTCACGTCTTCTAGGTGGTTAAGCGTTGATAGATCCGCGGCAATCGCCGCGGCAAGGCTTCGAGATGATCAATGACCGCGAACTGCACGTCCCCGTACATTCTTCGAACATAATCATCGGCCTCCCGATCGATCGTGATACAAAAGGGATGCACCCCCCGCTGACGCGCCTCGCGTAACGCAGCCTTGGTGTCTTCCAGCGAGTACTCGTCTTTATAGCCGTCATCGAGCGGACGCCCATCGCTGATGAGGACGAGCAGTCTCGTCCGCGCCTCCCGCGCCAGCAATTTTGCGGTGGCATGGCGAATGGCCGCCCCATCACGGTTTTGCTGCATGGGAGCCAGTCCGCCCAAACGCTGCGCCGCCTTGCCACCTAACCGATCGTCAAAATCCTTGATCACGAGAAAGTCCACTTGCCCGCGGCCCTGGCCCGAATAGCCGTAGAGCGCATATTGGTCTCCGACCGCCTCAAGCGCTTCACACAAGAGCACCAGCCCCTCTTTCTCCAGATCGATCACGCGGCGACCGCTGTCCAACTGTCGACTGGTTGATCCGCTCACATCGACCAGAAACGCGGCCGCGACATCCCGCTCTTTTCTCTCCCGCCTGACGTAGATCCGGTCCGACAGATCGATCCCTGCCGCCCGCTCCGCGCACATACGGACCGCCGCATCCACATCAAGCTCGTCGCCATCGGCTTGACCCGGCACACGCCGCAACCCCGGGGGCCGCAGACCTTCGAAGAATCGCCGTAGCGCCGAAACCTCGCTCCCGTGCGCGCTCAACGTGGCACCCACGATATCCCCGTTCCCCTCCTCCGCAGCACGCTCGACGACGCGACACCAGTTGAGACGATAGTCATCGATCCCCTGATCCCATTCCGGATAGCGCACCGTACGATCGCCTGGCCCGGCATGATCGACCGGCGCCGGCTGCTCAACTTTCAAGGCCAAGAGTTCTTCCACATGGGAGGGCAACTGCCGTCCCCCGGCAAGCCTGTCCCCCTCTGTTTCCGTGCGCGTGCCTCCTTGATTCTTTTGACCCTGCGCCGACGACTCCTGTGCTCCACCTGCGGTGCTCGCCATGCGTTCGATATCTTCCGATTGCTTCTGATTGCCCGATACCAGTTCATCCCGTTCATTCTGGCGAATGAACTCAGGATTCATCGCCCCACGATATACCCAGTTGGTGACGGGGCGATAGTCCTCCCCCGTCTGTTCGGACGCCGACGGGCCTACCCCCAGCTCCGCTGACACATCATCGGCCTGATCGACCTGGATCATCGCCCCCTTTGGCGCCAACAGTTCTTCGAGCTTCACATAGAGCGTATGGGCCAGGCGCACGGCCGCTTCGGCCGTCGCCGTTGAAGACAGAACGGCCTGACACATCGGCCAGAGTATGGCGATCTCCTCCTTGATAGCTTCGTGAACGGCGACAGGCTGCGACGCGGCGGTCGACAGTTGGAGCAGTTGATCGACGACGAGTTCTTTGACAGTCAGGCCGTGCGTCAGCGACCGGGTCGTGGTCGCCTCCCGCGCGAATTGCTGTAGATCACGCTGGAGTCCCGGGTACTCCCGCTGCAGCAAAAACTCCACCCGCGCATCCTCCACGAGCATCCACAAGTCTTGGATCAGTCCCGGATGAGGATACAAACGGAACAGCGCCGCCAAGGTGCCCGGCGCAGCCTGTTTCACATGGCCATACTTCTGGCGCAGGGCCAGGACCAAATCCGCGAGCGGCTCAAGGGTCAGCCGGTATGTCCCAAACTCCACGTGCCCCGCTTCGTGGGCCGCCATCACCAAATACAAACGCGTATTCTCTTCGGCAGTGGGATAGCGACGGAGGAGCGCCGGCAGCGAGATGATGCGCCCGTCCTGGCTCACCGTAGCCCGGGCAGACGTCTCCTGGCTCAGCGAATCGGGGAGCGCCTGAATCGTCAGATCCGTTCCACAGAGCCCTTGCACAAAGAGCTTTACAGTTCGGGCCACTTGCCGAAGCGGCACACCACTTAAGGCCGCCTCCACCGAGGTCAGCGCCTTTTGCGACTCCAGGGCAAAATAGGCTCTGGCTCCTTCGACACTGTAGGCCAGGACTTCCATCCCGGCTGTGAACCAGGCCTCGAAACGAGCCATGGCCTCGGCAGACTCGCCGATCACGCTCACTAATTCGGGCGCGCGCTGCAAATAGGCCAACGCTGTTTCCGCGTCACGCTCTGCCACCAAGGCCCCGTACTGCAATATTTTTAGCCGCCATCCCTCATTTGGCACGGCACGCAAGAGACGTGGCGACTCCGATAACCAGGCAATGCCAGCCCCAGGATCACGCTCGGCCAGTAGCGATCCGACCGTGACGACCTTGGCCCGCACCGACGGGTCTTCGAGATCGCCGAGGATGAGCGGACTGGTGCGGAGGAATTCGATGGTCCCGAAATAGTCCGTCTTGCCGAAACTATTCTGGGAAATGAGCTTCAGCCCAAACGTCGCCCAGGCTCTGGCATCCTGAATGGGCAACACGCGGGCTATGGCTGGAATTTGGCGGATTTACACCAGCGCGACGACAAAATCGACCGGCGTTAGTTCGAACCCGATCTCTAACCAGGCCCCCAGCTGATCCGGCGAGATGACCGTCACCACATCCGGTGACACGCGGAGAAATTCCAGCGCGACATTCGCATCCTGCTCGGCCAGTTCCAGGGCGGTTTTCAGCACCAACGACCGAACCGATGGTTGCTCGATCAGCCCCAGAACCAGCGGGCTCTCCTTGAAAAACTTCAGCCCGAGCG
>JANYEF010000074.1 GCA_025363325.1 Nitrospira sp.
AGGTGCGTCCGAACACACAACCACGCCCTGATACGGCACAGAGAATCCACTAACCCTCCAAAAAATAACGTGTAGTTATCTCAAAAAACGGAAACTTCCGTCATAAAAGAGGGTTCTTCAGCAGACTGCTAGGTGATGAGAGCGACGGTTTCAGAAAGGCCAGGAGGCGCGCACCGCGCCCACGGTGCGGGAAACAGGTTTTCCCTCCGCGGGTCCTCGCGGAATCCCGCGCCAATCCTGTGCGCGGCGCCCTCCCCACTCGGCAGTGTGCTCCGCTGTGCCCTCGCTGCGGGCGCGCCACGTGGACTGAGGCCAGCGGGCGATCGACTCCATGCTCCCCTCGCCGTCATCCCCTCGACCGTCATCCGTGCGGCGCGGGACAAGCTCTTCAATAACCAAGACCGCGTGGCGGGCATCTTGGCAGCGGAAACCGATCAGGCAAAAATCCACGCGCTCTTGACCAAAGAGATTCACCACATTCTCACAGAGTTGTCCCATGCCAACACTGAATGACGCGAGTTTCCTCACGCAGACCTTCAAGGACGCCTGGCGCGAGGACTGCCCCCGCTACGCCGCGCCGATGGCGCGCGATCTGACCGGCGCCTACCCCCATGTTTGTGTGTCCCCACTGCGTGACGCGCTGGGTGCGGGCATGTTGAGGGCGGCAGTCCCCTTATCCGCTCCGCGTCGTAGCCTCGCCTTGTGGTTTGAGGTTTACCCTCCTACAATACGTTTACCTAAGAGGTCCCTATGCCCGTCTCGAATCTACCCGACCAAAGTTTTCCTCCACAAGGAACAGCCACAATTTCTATGGGAGCAAGCCAAATAATAAAGATTGCAGCAGAAGCGCTGACAGTGCTCGCAATAGGAAGTTACGCAATTGGATTCATTGTCGTAAACTCATATTTACTCGCGTATGGTTACTCAAGCTATGCCTTGTTCAAAACAGCATACATCGGGGCAGGAATCCTCTTTCTCATCTTCGTAACGCCAATGGCCATTACGCTGTATTCATTTGTTCTGAGTCGTGAATGGGCGAAAGACACCTCTCAAGATTTGTCTGCTAAGCGGAGACGCCTGAATTTTGTAAGTATTCCAATTCTTATTTTTGTCGCCTACTTTATGTTAAACAGTATCGCCTCAGATGAACTTCGTACTGCGGCGGATGAATTCCCCTCTTGGGTAATATATCTCATGGCGGCTGTACTGGTAATTTCCGTTTGCATGCTATTTCTTGAGAATGTTAATCGGGAATGGAGGCTAGCCGTATGGGCAAAGAAATATAATGGCCTGTCGTCGTTCATCTTGTACATCACAGGTTTCTTTTGGTCGTACAAGGTTGTGGCTTTGTATTCCATACTTCTCGTTGGATTCGCAGTTTGGCTCACAATAAAGTTCCTTTTTGGGGAGCAATCGATCCTGACGAGAGTTCGAGACTGGCCACCTGGGGTCGCTGCTGAGCTAGCGGGGGTAATAGGGCTGTCGCTTGTGGCCATAGGTTTCTTTGGGACCACGCTCTACGGACATATTAAACCTCAGTATGGCGGTGGGAAACCGAGTCGCGTTCGAGTTTTGATAGCGGAGGGGAAAAAGGGTGCCCTCAGCCCGCAGGACTGGCCAAAAAACATGGAAAGTTTGCTTGCCGATACGCAGCTCATTGATAGCACAGAGAAAGAACTTCTCCTGCTACTAAAGTCAAGCTATGAGGACAAGGGGCTTCTATTGCAAGTTGATCGATCCATTGTTGATGCCGTCCTCTATCTGCCCTCATCTCCTTGAGCCAGATAACACAAAAGTTCGCTCGCCTCGTTCGGGCCGGGCTCTTCGCGCGTCAAAATGGCCTCGTGGAGGTGCGGTGGTGAAGAGTGCTATGGCGGCGGGATACCGTTCTGGTGCATCAGCTTCTCAAAATCCTTAATTAATTTCCGCACGCGTGCAGCCACGGCCTTTAAGTCTTGGAGAGGGACGATTTTTCGCTTCAAGAGATAGGTTTTCTTGTCCCTTTGTTGCAAATGAAACACCTTTCACGTTTCAGGCTCTTCCGGCATGTGCCCCCATAGACCATGCACAAAGGTGTTTCGCTCTATGCGTAGTGCGTTCGCTTCGTGATGCAAGGTGATCAGTTTATCTTGGATCTTTGAATCTGACACGCGCCTCTCGGCTGTTTCTTTAAAAATGCGCAGCTTCCCGTCGAAATTGGTGTGGTATGTGAACAGCCGTCCGATATTAGGATCTGTGATGTTGTGGAAGTGCCAGATGATGCTTGCAATAAGCACTTCTGTAAGATTCGAGCCAGCGGCGATCTGTCCTATTGGCTTGTAGTATCCGGGAGGAAGATCAACCGGGTGAATGTGAACGGCCATCTACGGTTTCATCCTCCAATAAACTACTTTTCACTACTTTCATAAAATGTCATCCAGCCCGTCAATCGTAAGTTGTTGATTTATGGTGCGCCCGGCTGGAATCGAACCAGCGACCCTCAGCTTAGAAGGCTGATGCTCTATCCAACTGAGCTACGGGCGCGTGCTGAAGAAGTGATGTGTGATAAGTGAACCGTGATGAGTGGCGTTCTAACGAAATGAGGGACGAAGGCACGTGACTCAGTTGACACCCGTCACACATCACCCATCACTGATCACGCATTTGGTCGGGGCGAGAGGATTTGAACCTCCGACATCCTGCTCCCAAAGCAGGCGCGCTACCGGGCTGCGCTACGCCCCGACATCTTGAACGTTAAATGTTGAATTATAAATGATGAATGAGCGTATGGTTTTCATTCATTCCCCAATCCAACATTCATCATTAAACATTCACCATTGCCGCACCGAGAATTTCCCGCATCTTGGCAAACGCTTTGGCGCGATGACTGATCGTATTTTTTTGATCCGCCGACAGCTGAGCCAAGGTCTTCCCTAATTCTTGAATGAAGAACACAGGATCGTACCCGAATCCTAACGTCCCACTCGCCTCTTCTGCAATCACTCCGTCCAACGTTCCTTGTGCCACCCGTATTCCGCCTGAAGGCAGTGCAATCGCGGCGACGGTCAGAAAGCGAGCGGTTCGTCGTTCACGAGGCACGCCCGTCAACTCCTGCAGCAACTTCCGACAGTTGTCTTCGTAGGTCGCGTCTTCGCCGGCATAGCGGGCCGCATAGACACCGGGCCGCCCACCAAGCACATCCACTTCGAGCCCCGTATCGTCGGCGACGGCCGGCAAACCCGTGAACTCGGCAATGGCGCGCGCTTTCTTCACTGCGTTGGCCTCGCAGGTCTCCCCGTCTTCAACCACGTCTGGGGCTTCTGGAAATTCATCGAGTGTACGAATCGCGATGTCCAGATCGCCTAGCAGCGCAACGAGCTCTATTACTTTATGTCGATTGCGCGTGGCGAGGACTAATTCACGAATCATCGTCTCTGCCCTACTCCAACTCCCCGATCAGATCCTTCTGCAGCGCAGTGAGGGTCTGAATCCCGCTCCATCCCACCGCCATGAACTCATCCATTTCAGATTTGGCAAAGGGGGTTCGTTCTGCTGTGCCCTGGACTTCGACATAGCGCCCTTGTCCCGTCATGACCACATTCATATCGACATCGGCCATGGAATCTTCCGTATAGGCCAGGTCAAGAAGGATTTCCCCACCCACTTTTCCTACACTAATGGCAGCAAGATAGTCCGTCAAAGGACGTTTCTTAATCAGCCCCCTCTTCTTGAGGGCTGTAAACGCATCAGCCAGAGCGATGAACGCTCCTGTAATAGACGCCGTTCTAGTCCCTCCGTCGGCCTGGATGACGTCGCAGTCAAGCCAGATCGACCGCTCTCCCATCTGCCCCATATCTGTCACCGCACGGAGGGCTCGCCCTACCAGACGTTGAATCTCCAACGTCCTGCCACTCTGCTTCCCTTTGACCGCCTCACGCGGGGATCGTTCGTGGGTCGAACGGGGAAGCATCGAATACTCCGCCGTCACCCATCCTTGCCCTTTCCCTTTCAGAAAGGGAGGCACCTTCTCCTCAATCGAGGCAGTACAAATCACTTTGGTGTCGCCCATTTCGATCAGGACAGACCCTTCGGCATGCTTGATGAAATTCCGCGTCACCTTGACCGGACGAAGCTGATCTTTTCGTCGCCCATCGACACGCAATAGTCCCGCTGCACTGCTCATTGATAGCTCCTATTCATGATGCCGGCATTATAGTGAAGGCCCTGCAAAAGCGCAATGAAACCAGCCTGGTGTGCCGATCAGCTGCTAGCCTGCGCTGTTCAGGAGGGTTCGTGGCGGAATCGCCCAGAACGCATTCCTCGTGAAACGTATCTCGTTATTCGTGCGAGACTCGCGAGAGGTGGAGAAAAGCGGGAGGCGAATCCGCAATGGCGACAGAAGCGTTCATGAATCATGCGGGCACAAGCCTGCAGAAAATGTCGCGTGCCTTCGATCATTCCTGCCGATCGACTTGTACAAAAGTACACGGCGCGAACGGCTAAATCTGTACAGGCCTGTCCGCACTCCAGTGGCATTGCTTATCTGGACTTCGAACAATGATGCGACTGCCATCCATGAAAATACTGTCACAGCATGGCACCCCACTGCTTCTCGGCTAGGAAGACGTCATCTGATGAGAGGGCCACAGGGTGCAGACTTTCTAGAATATATTGGCACAAAAGGTGCACATGACGTTACAGTTCTCTTGTGACCCCTGAACATCGTGACACAAACGAGCATCCACTGAGCCTAGACAATTCCCTTCTTCATATATTTACTCGATAGCGAACCGCACGAATCATGACATTGCTTCTCGACCGATCCACCCAGCAATCCCTCCTTGAACTCAAGCGCGTTCTCATCATTGACGACGAAGAACCGATCCGTCGGTTGCTGGGATACATGCTTCAAACCCATGGGTATGAGACGGTCCTCGCGTCCGATGCGCGGCAGGCACGAACACACTTGGAGGAACAACCCTTTGCGTTGATTTTGTGCGATGTGAATATGCCAGGCGAGTCGGGCATGGATCTCGTCCGCCATATTCTGAGCCAGTATCCCCACACCGCCACTATCATGGTGACCGGTCTCGATAGCTCAGTGCTGGCGAATGCTGCATTGGACATGGGTGTCTTTGGATATATCGTCAAGCCGTTCGAGTCAAATGAAGTCATGATCGATGTCGCCAATGCGCTCCGCCGCCGCCGGCTTGAACTTGAAAATCGCCTGCAGCGAGAAAACCTGGAAGATGTCGTCAAAACCAGGACGATGGCTCTCCAGCAAGCGCTGGAGTGGCTCGAGCGAAGTGAAAAGGAGCTGCGTCTCTCACGAGAGGAAACGATTCAACGGCTCGCCATTGCCGCCGAATACCGAGATAGTGCCACGGCACAGCATATTCAGCGCATGAGCCACTATTGTGAATTGCTCGCGAGGAAGTATGGGCTGTCTTCCGAACGATGTGATTTGATCCGCACCGCCAGTCCGATGCACGACATCGGAAAAATCGGCACGCCGGACCATGTCCTCCTCAAACCCGGTAAATTCACGCCGGAAGAATTCGCCGTCATCTCTCAACATTCGGAGATCGGCTATCGTATCCTCAGCGGATCGGATGCGGAAATCCTCAAAGTAGCGGCATCGATCGCCTGGACCCACCATGAGCGTTGGGATGGCAACGGATATCCGCGCAAGCTGAAAGGCGAAGCGATTCCCGTGGAAGGACGGATCGCCGCAATCGCCGATGCCTTCGATGCCCTCACCACACAACGGGTCTACAAGCCCGCCTTCTCCCTCGATCACGCCGTCGACCTCATGACCAAACATCGAGGGGAACACTTCGACCCCGAACTCCTCGATGTCTTCTTTGCCTCGCTGAACGACATCAAGCACATCCATGACCAGTATGCCGACCAGTCGCCGCGCGATATGACTCCCAAGCCATAGGCTCCTTTTCGTCATTTCGTTGACCAGTTTTCTACCCGCCGATATACTTTCCTCATCTCGTCAGGTACAGACTCACGCACAAAGTCTCAAACCCTGTACCCACACCATCTCACGTTGGCGAAAGGATTGCCGATCATGGCAAAGAAGACAACTGCGGCCCGCAAACAGGGGGCGACACGCAATTGGATCGCCTATCTGTGCGAATCCTTGGTCACGTCCGGAGTCATGCCGACCTGGGAGGCTGCGACCTATCTGACCGAGAACCTGTTTGGAGAAAAGCCAAATCCCCGTCTCTTAAGTACGACCAACGCCTACGAAGTGACATCCCAATTTCTCCAGCGGCTGTACCAGCCCCTCGTTGAGGCTGCCTCTCGTGACATTAGCTTGCCTGATGGTGCCATGCTGCACGTGTTTACGGATATCAGCCTCACTGGCAAATCTGCCGTGCTCGTCGTCTATGTGTCCGGTGATAATCACCCGGACCAATTGCTGATGCTGGACGCCGCCAAAGCTTGGGAGCTGGTCTTTACCGATTCAGAAGACGTGAATCGCTGGGCGGAAGAACGCTATCGGTGGGTGAAGTCGGCGCTGACCTCGGCGATCGGCAAGCCGACCACTCCGGCGGTGCTTGCAGCAGTCTCCTAGGACATCTCGCCGTCATGGTTCGTCTGTACCTCGTGTGATCCCCTCTTATTATCTTTCGGTGGGTTCATAGTTCAGGTTCGGTCCCAACCATCGCTCCAGCGATGCAAGAGGCATCCCTTTTCGCGCCTGGTAGTCGAGCACCTGGTCCTTCCCGATTTTCCCCACGGCAAAATACTTGGCCTCTGGATGTGCGAAATAAAGCCCGCTGACCGAGGCAGCAGGCCACATCGCGAAGCTTTCAGTCAGGGTGATGCCTGTGTGCTGTTCAACGGACAAGAGATCGAAGAGCAACCGTTTCTCTGTGTGGTCAGGACAGGCCGGGTAGCCTGGTGCCGGTCGGATACCGCGATACTTTTCACGGATCAAGTCTTCGGTAGAGAGAGCCTCGCTCTTGCCATAGCCCCAGGCTTCGCGCGCCTGCTTATGGAGATACTCGGCAAAGGCTTCGGCCAAGCGGTCTGCCAGCGCTTTGGCCATGATGGAATTGTAGTCGTCATGGTCTCGCTCGAACTCTTTGCACAAAAGATCGACCCCAACTCCCGTCGTCACGGCAAAGGCTCCAAGATAATCCGCACGGCCCGACTCTTTTGGCGCAACAAAATCCGCCAGCGCGAAACTGGGCTGCCCTTGTGGCTTCTCCGATTGTTGGCGCAGCGTGTGAAAGGTCGTCAGCACCTCTGTGCGACGGTCATCGTGATAGACCTCGATATCGTCCCCCACACTATTGGCGGGAAAGAACCCGTACACCCCGTTGGCGGTGAACAACCGTTGATCCACAATCTTGCGGAGCAAGGCCAATGCATCGTCGTATAACTCCTTGGCCTTCGGGCCTACGACAGGATCTTGAAAAATGGTCGGGTAGCGTCCGCGCAATTCCCACGTGTGAAAGAACGGTGACCAATCGATATAGGGAATTAGCTGATCCAACGGCTGCTGCGGCAGCACCTTGGTCCCCGTAAAGGCTGGCATGGGGATATCGACCTCAGCCCACTTGGATTGGAATCGATTGGCACGTGCCTTTGCTAACGTCCAGAGGGATTTGGCTCCCTTGTCCTGATGGGTCTGGCGTATCTGATCATAGTCAGCGCGAACCTTCTTGGCGAAGTCAGCTCGCACGTCGGCATTGACCAGACTGCCGACGACGCCCACCGCCCTGGAGGCATCCAGCACATGCACCACGGAATGGTTATAACCCGGAGCGATCTTGACAGCCGTATGGGCTTTGCTCGTAGTGGCGCCACCGATGAGTAACGGCAGATCGAAGCCCTCGCGCGTCAGCTCGCGTGCCACGTGTGCCATTTCGTCTAGCGACGGGGTAATCAGCCCGCTGAGCCCAATGATCGCGACCCCATGTTCGCGTGCTGCTGC
>JANYEF010000156.1 GCA_025363325.1 Nitrospira sp.
CTCCGCCCACCTCCGCGGGCCTCAGGTGGAGGAACGTCGCAGGGTATTAAGCTGCGAGTGCCAGTTCTTGATTGGCAGTTACATTTTCCCGGAGGATTTACGAGACCCCGAGAGCTCGACATGCCCCGCTGACTTCAGTATTCCCGTCGATGCCGGTCGCTCCCTTTCTTGGTGAACGTGAATCGTGAAACGTCAGACGTGAAACGTGAGAGGTATGGGGACATGCCTCGGCTTTGCCGTTCCACGTCTACCGTCTCACAGACTCATGCTACCGCATAGGCCACAGGGGTGCCATGCTGAAACGCAAAAGAAAAGAGCGTGTACCACTGAGGTGGAGTACGCCGCCCCCTCTGCTGTTTGCCAGATGTGTGATCTGGCGACCGTACGATGTTATCTGACGGCTGACTTCAAGATTTTCCCTGCCGAGAACTTCGGGACTTTGGCTGCGGGAATCCGCAGCGCCTCACCGGTTCTGGGATTCCGCCCGAGCCGGGCTTTCCGCCTGGCTACCGTAAAGGTCCCAAAATTCACCAGCGAGACGCGCTGTCCCTTCTTCAGGGACGTGGTCACTGCTCCGGTGAAGGCCTGTAATGCCGAGCCTGCCGCAACCTTCGTGATGCCGGCGGATGCCGCCATCTTTGCGATCAGTTCTTCTTTGGTCATTGTGCACCTCCTGTTATTGGATTGAACTACGCGATTCCTTGCCACCAACGTTCGCTATTGCCAGACCCACATGAGTCCGGCTTTCCGAGAACACCCGATGCGTCAGGCCTCTCGCGTCTGCGCGGCCCGATTCCGTTTCACGGGAATGTGCAAGTCATGGATCTTCTTCCTGAGGGTGTTTCGATTCAAACCCAGCAGTTCTGCTGCTTGGATCTGGTTGCCTTTTGTTTCCTGAAGTGCTCTGGTGATCAAGGGGCGCTCAATGGCGTTGATCAACATGGGATGCAGGTTCCGTCCCGAACCGTCTCGCATCCCCTTCACGAAATCTCCCATCTTCCATTCAAGATAGTCCTCAAGGGATAGGGCTTCTTTTCTGTCCGCCCCCGCAGCACTCTGCAGCGCCATCACCTGCATGAGCTTGGAGGCTCGTTTCAGCACAGCTCGAGAACCGGTGATGACCAATGTGTGTGCGAGATCGATGTTGGTGGGTAAGGCGACGGCACCACCGGATGAGCGTGGTTTCAATTCAACGATGACCGCATCAAACGTACGTCGTGCAGCGTTCTTCGGCAAAGCGGACGCGTCCTTAGCCATAGTCACCGAAGTATCTTTGAACGCGTGCTTGAACTGACTCTGGATGTCCGGGTCACCGCTGAGCAACAAAATACTGAAGGCGGATGACGTAAGCGACATGAAAGTTCCAAGAGGACATACGGAGGAGGTGTGGATTATTGCCCAGAGCCAATTTGATGTCAACCAGGAAAATAGGGGGAGCAGTTCTTGTTGGCTCGAACACAGGAAACAATATGGTTTTCTCTCGCCGGATTAAGGGATCGTGTCTCAGCGAGCGAGGATCGATGTTTCGATCGAGACATTCCATAGGCCCGACTACTTTCGTGCCGCGTCTATCTCGTGTGACCGGTATGAGTGGGCTTCGATCCTCTCGACTAATTCGTTCTGCTTAGTGCGGGCGAAGTTCTCGAACAGGTTGCGGAAAACTACGGGCACAATTAGGAGAACACTCCCGCAGGATAGCCGAGCGAGACTGATAGGATAGGTGAGACGGGCGAGGGTTCGAGGTCCGAAGTCCGAAGTTCGATGTTTTTGGAACTTCGAACCCCGAACTTCGGACCTCGCCTTTCTCGCCTTTCTCGCGCTTCACGCATTACGGTCTGTTGGGTTGGCGGAGGACTTTCCAGCATTCTACTAAGACTACGCTCCCAGGACCATCAGAGAGAGGTAGCTTGACAGGGGAGCTTTTTAGGGAGTAATAAATACGACATGTGCTTTAATTCCTACCGGAATACTCGTGTATGAAGGTATCTCTCAGAGCGACCTATGGAATCATGGCGGCTGTCGATTTAGCGATGCATCTCGGAACAGCGCCTGTCCAAGCGAAATCAATCGCACGTCGACAAGCCATCCCTGCTCGCTTTCTTGAACAGGTCCTCCATGGGATGAAGAAGGCTGGCCTTGTGTCGAGCCTTCGAGGAGCCCAAGGGGGGTACATACTTTCGAAGAAACCGTCCGAGGTATCGGTCGTCGAAATTCTCGAGGCGCTCGATGGTCCGCTTTCAACCCTGAGCGGCGGAGCTGGCCGTGCACAAATGCGACGACTCAGCAAACCGGAACTTCTGCTTGGGAAGATTTGGGAGCAGGTTTATCAAGCGGAGCGCCATGTGCTCGAGGCCATAAGCGTGGAAGAATTAGCCGGGCAGCAACGAGTGCTCGATCAAGAGCGGTCGTTGATGTACCACATTTGAGGTTACCTATGAGTCGCACACCACTCAGTACGGTTCCCGTAAAGACGGAGCCCATTCCTCCTGCCATTGCCGAGGAGATCGAGACGTTCGAAGCCGAGGCGATGCGCATGGTTGCCGGCGATGTCTCCGGCGATCTGTTCAGGCCGTTCCGTCTCCAGTACGGCATTTACGGACAACGGCAAGCCGGTGTCCAGATGGTCCGTATCAAGATTCCCTTCGGCGGACTGACGGCGAATCAGCTTCGACGGGTCGCAGAATTGACCGAATGCTATGCCACCGGTGTCGGGCATGTGACCACGCGCCAGGATATCCAGCTGCATTTTGTAGAATTACAGGATGTGCCGACAATTATGCGCGGGCTGGCGGAAGTCGGTTTGACTACTAGAGAGGCTTGCGCCAACACGGTTCGCAATGTAACGGCCTGTCACCTTGCCGGGGTCTGTCAGGGGGAAGTGTTCGACGTGACGCCTTATGCGAAAACCGTTGCGCTCCATCTCTTGCGGAATCCGCTCAACCAGAGCCTCCCCCGCAAATTCAAAATTGCCTTTTCCGGTTGCAAACAAGACTGTGCCCTCACGCCGATTCACGATATCGGTCTGCTCGCTGCGAAGCGCGCGGATGGAGTCATCGGCTTTCGCATGGTCGCCGGCGGCGGTCTCGGTTCGGCCCCTCGGCTCGCGCAGGTTCTTCGAGAGTTCACGCCGATGGATGAACTCATTCCCAGCGTGGAAGCCGTGATTCGGGTGTTCGACACCTTAGGCAATCGAAAGAATCGGACAAAGGCTCGGATGAAGTTCGTGATCGAAAAACTGGGTTTCGAGGAGTTCAAACGTCGCTGGGAAGAGGCCTATGTGTCGTTGGGCCATGCCCGACCGACCCATGAGCCCATCAAGTTACTGTCGTATCCGGATGAACCTGTTCCTCTCATCATGCCGACGTCGAATGGATCGAAGCAAGCAGCGGTGCAGTCTAATGGTCATGCTCGGGGCGCACCAGCGGAGACGCCGTTCGAGATGTGGCGCCGCACCAATGTCGTGCGTCAGAAGCAAGAGGGCTATGTCGCCGCAGTAACTAAGTTATTCATGGGCGACCTCACGACGGAACAGATGCTGCTCATTGCCGATCTTGCGGATCGCTACTCCAATGGCAATATTCGGACGACGATCAATCAAAACATGATCATTCGATGGGTGCCGGAGTCGCGGATCGCCGACCTCTATGCCGATCTTGCTTCACAGGGCCTGGCCGATCCCGGCGCCGAATTGGTCGAAGATATTATCGCTTGTCCTGGTACTGATACATGCGGTCTGGGGATCACGTCCTCAAAGGGGCTCGCGCGAGCCCTGGCAGAAGTATTCCCGGCTGGGAGGGTTCCCGAGGATCTGCACGATGTCACGGTCAAGATCAGCGGGTGCCACAACTCCTGTGCCCAGCACCATATCGCCACGATCGGTTTGCATGGAGTGGGGAAACGCATTGGCGAGCACGTCGCGCCCTTCTATGAATTACATTTGGGCGGGAGGGTCAACGGGGCGGCGAAGATCGGACAGATGGTGGTGAAGTTGCCGGCCAAGAGCGTCTCGGCGGCGATCACGCACTTGATTGATGTGTATCGGCGTGACCGTCTCTCCGGCGAAGGGTTACCGGCCTTCATTGATCGTGTCGGCAAGGTCAAACTCAAGGATGAGTTGATCCCCTACACCATCGTTCCGTCCTTTCAAGACGATCCAACGTTTTACTATGACTGGGAAGGTGAGGCGGAGTTCGTTCTGGAAGATCTCGGGCCCGGCGAGTGCGCAGGTGGCGCGCTTGAAATGATCGAGAATGGCATTCTCGAGGCCGACCAAGAACTCTACCAGGCGAAGCTGCTTGTCGATAACCATCAATATTCCGTCTCGGTGAACAAGTCCTATCGCGCCGTGTTAGCCGCTGCCAAGGCCTTGCTGGTGACGGAAGGGCTTGAACCTTCGACCGATGCAGAAACCTTCATCGAATTTGACAGCAGGATTGCACAAAAGGGCATCGTTCCAGCGATGTATCGTGAATTGAGGAAGCGGGTCGGCGATTTAGGGCCCAAGGAGACAACGGGCGAATCGGCCCGCGACAAAATGGTGTTTGCCAAGGGGTTCGTCGATGCCTGTCGTGCCGCCACGGAGCAGATGGGCAAAGATCTCAAATTGGCGCCGGTGGATAAAGCCGCGGCGGTTACGACCAACGTACTGCCGGAGGTCAAGGCAATTGTCGCTTCTGTGGCCGCACCTACTGCATCCAGCGCGCCGGTGTACGATCTGCGGGGAGTGGCCTGTCCGCTGAATTATGTGAAGACCAAGCTGAAACTGGAGATGATGGATGCGGGTGAGCAGTTGGAGGTCTGGCTCGATGCGGGTGAGCCGATCAAGAACGTGCCGATGAGCTTGAAGAACGACGGGCATAAGTTGTTGTTGCAGGAACCACTCGAAGCCGCCGCGGCTCATTATCGGATTCTGGTCGAAAAAGTAGAATAGAACGGCGGAGGGATGATCCCCCTTGCTCGCGCAACGCGCACGATGAAACGGTGCTCGTTGGACGCGCGCAGTTGGGGAATCATCCCTGCCGCCGCTTGAAGTGAGTGAGAAAGAAGAAAGAACTCAATGGCCAGTACGTCACCAGAAGAATTGAAGGCTTGGGGTGAGTCGTTCGAGGCGAAGCAACCACCAGAGATCGTGGCTGCTGCGATCGAGCGTTATGCGCCGAAGATCGTGCTCGCCTGCAGTTTTGGGGCGGAGGATGTCGTGCTCGTAGACATGGTCCACCGCATCAATCCTTCCGTGCCACTCTTCTATCTCGACACGGAGTTTCTGTTTCCCGAGACCTACGCCACGCGCGATCGGGTGATTGAACGGTATAGTTTGCAGCCACAACAAGTTATGCAGGTGAAGTCGTTGCTCACGCCGGAGCAGCAGGCAGCTCAGCATGGCGAGGCCCTCTGGGCGCGCCAGCCCGATCAATGTTGCGAGTTGCGCAAAGTGGAGCCGCTTACTCGAGTGCTCAAGGGATTTGACGCCTGGATTACCGGGATCAGGCGGGACCAGTCCCCCACGAGAGCCCATGCGAAGTTGATCGAATGGGACCAGAAATTTCAGTTGGTGAAGGTCAATCCCCTTGCAAGGTGGACGTGGGAGGATGTCTGGACCTACATTCGCATCTACGAAGTTCCCTACAACGAATTGCATGACCGCAACTACCCTAGTATCGGCTGCACCCATTGCACGAGCCCAGTGATGCCTGGCGAAGACCCTCGCGCGGGACGGTGGAAAAACTTTATCAAGACTGAGTGCGGGTTACACAAGGCTTCGTAATGTCGATGCAGGAATTTATCGCAAAAATCGCCAAGGGGCCAAGGGCTGCCAAGGACCTCACCTGGGACGAAGCGAAGCGGGTGATGAAGGCCCTTATTGAAGGAGAGGCCACGCCGGCGCAGGTGGGGGCCTTTTTCATCGCGATGCGGATCAAGATGGAGTCTGTTACCGAACTGGCCTCGATGACCGCGGCCGCGCGTTCCTATGTGGCGTCTGTGCCGATCCCGCGAGAACTCGGCGTCGTGGATCTGCCGAGCTATGCAGGGAAACAGGAAACCTTCCATGCCCTAGCGGCCGCCGCCATTGTGGCTGCGTCGGCAGGCGCGTCGGTCTTGATGCATGGGTATGACGGCATTCCTGGTCGCGCGGGGAATGCCGGGGTGCTCAAGGCCTTGGGCCTGCCGATTGACATGGATCCTAAGGGCGCGGCAGAGATGGTGACGAAGCATGGATTCGCCTATCTCGATATCGCCCTGTACCATCCTCCGGTCTATCGGTTCTTAGAGATGCGACAAGAGCTGGGAGCGCGGAACGTCTTTCATCCAATTGCGAGGCTCTTGAACCCAGCGCGCGCCGCGTCGCAAGTCGTCGGCCTATCCCACCCTCCCCATTTTGAAAAGACCGCTGAAGTGTTGCGGATGCTGGCTTGCCCGCGGGCTCTGGTGGTCAGCGGCGTAGAAGGCGATCCGGAGCTGTCGATTGCCGCCCTCACCAGGGTGTTGGAATTGCGAGACGAACGGATTACACCCCTCTCGTTCGCATCGAAAGATGTTGGATTGCCGCTGGGCACGCCGCGCGACATGGCCGGTTTCCCGTCGGACCAGCGAGACAAGGAAGCGGATCTCCTCCGGCGGATTCTCCACAATCAAGTGCAGGGCGGGCCCTGTAACTGGGTGTTGATGAACGCGGCGTTGATTCTGTACGCCGCAGGAAAAGGGGCGACATGGGCAGCCTGCGTCCCGCTGGCGCGTCGAGCGCTCGAAGAAGGGGCGGCGGCGCGAAAGTTAGAGGAATTGATTCAGGAGCCGGTGGGCACAGGCGTACCCGGACGAACCCATTGACACAGGAGAGGATCGAGTCCGTGCGACATCTTCGTCAATTAGAAGACCAGAGCGTCTACATTCTTCGCGAAGCCTATAAACATTTTGACAACCTGGCCATGTTGTGGTCGATGGGCAAGGATTCGACCGTCCTCTTGTGGTTGGCCAGAAAGGCCTTTTTCGGCCATGTTCCGTTTCCCCTTTTGCACGTCGACACGAGCTACAAAATCCCCGCCATGATCGAATATCGAGATCGAGTGGCCCGCGAGTGGGGCCTCAAATTGGTCGTGGGGCAGAACAAGGAAGCGCTCGCGGCTGGGATGAATCATACGCTGGGGCGGGTCAACTGCTGTACAGCCTTGAAAACCAATGGGCTCAAGCAACTGATCGAGCAAAAGGGTTATACGGGCATCATTCTCGGTGTGCGTGCGGACGAGGAAGGGACGAGAGCTAAGGAACGCTATTTCTCGCCGCGTGACAAACATGGCGATTGGGATTTCCGCGATCAGCCGCCGGAACTCTGGGATCAATTCAAGACGACCTTTCCTCCTGGAACCCATATCCGGATTCATCCGCTGCTAGATTGGACGGAAATCAACATTTGGGAATACATCAAGTTCGAGAACATTCCCTTCATCGATCTCTATCTCGACAAGGGGGAGGGGACCCGCTATCGCAGTCTCGGCTGCGCGCCCTGCACGACACCGATTAAATCGACGGCGAAGTCCGTGGACGAGATAATTAACGAGTTGCGGCACACCACGGTGGCAGAGCGATCGGGTCGTGCGCAGGATGAGGGGCGCGGGATGGAGCTGCTCCGAAAAGACGGATACATGTAACGGCAGAATGTTGAAACAGGCATCCAGCTTCGTTCTCGG
>JANYEF010000171.1 GCA_025363325.1 Nitrospira sp.
CGCGAGTGTTGATCGGTCTTGTGCTGTTGTATCAGTGGCAACGTCTTGAGAGGGATCGATGACGGAGGACAATCAGAAGCCGAGTTTTTCTCAGCTGGCTGAGTTGGTCGTGAGCGCCGAGCGGCATCAACAGCTTCAGAACATTGTCGGGTATGTCAAACAGCTCCACAGCTTTATCGATCCGGACATGTACCGCATCTCCATGAAAAAATTAGAGGAGCTGGAATGGTCTGTTGAGGGAGTCGAGTTTGAGTCGGAAGGATTCAAGGAATGTCTTGGGTTCACCATGCAGGTGTCCTGGGAGGACCTGATGTTTCTGGAAACCGTTGTGGAGGCGGCAGACACCTACTCCCACAGAAAGAGTACCGGTCAACGGGTCGAGGGCATCACCGACCAGGGGTTTACCGATCTGATGAAGTGGCTCACAGGGTCTGAAGACGAACTCTTCAGAGGGAAGGCCACGCGTCTCCGCCCTGAAGGATCGTGACATTCTGCTTGTTGGCCCCCACGCGAGAAGACGCCAGCCGAGCGAGCGGCTACGTGTGAAGTCTTTCCTGGTATGGCGTGGGGTTCAGCCGGTACTCCCGAGTCTGATGCAAGCGCTGGCGATGATAGAACCCTTCGATGGACGCAAAAGAAAAAATGGCGGGAGCCTGTTTCGGGAAGATCAGCGTAGCCGGTTCCCTATCGGGCCTGAACCTCGTCGCTTATGGCCTCTCTGGTTCATCTGGTTGGTCTGGTTCAAGCAAATACACGAGCTGAACCAAACAACATCACCCAGCCGGGTCTCAGGCTTCACGAACGACGGTCTGTTTGAAGGCCTTTCACGTGTTGTCTTTCACCTCTCACGGGTGATGGGTCCCCCTCCTAAGGTAGGATACCGCTCCCAGTGTCTACCTCGGTACAATTCGGCGTCACGGAGACTGTCATGGCGCCACCTCATTATTCTCGGACCTATCATCGGTTCCCGCTCCACTATCCTGTCGTCTTCGGTGGGGCTCCATTTGTGGGCGAAGGCATTCTGACCAATCTGTCACTGATGGGGTGCTCCGTCAGGTGCGATCGAGAGGTCCTCCGCGGCAGTGATGTGCGCGTGAGTGTCCTGCTCCCCAATCAGACGCCGGCGTTGTCCATCGATCTCGGCACGATTAAATGGGTCCAGGGTCATCAGTTTGGGGTGGAGTTTCTTCGCCTGCCATTGGAGGCACGGCAACGTCTCAATCGCACGCTACGAATTGAACTCATTGAATTGCTGAAGAACCGTTCGGGTAGAAGCGAATCGCCGGTATTGCTCAATCGAGGAAGTTAGCCCGCATGATTCATGGGCGCTTCTGCTGCAATCGCCGATGTTCAGGCGAGAGGCACGGGGCTAGAGGCTAGGGGTGTCAGAAGGAATGTCTTCCCTCTCGCCTCGTGCCCCTCGCCCCTCGCCTAGCTTCTATGCGATTTCGCGACGAACCGTCATGAAGAATGCGGGCTTGGCGTTGGGTCGAGCATGAAGCGTCGTTCGTTCCTCGCTGAAAGCCAGAAACGTTTCACGTGTTACGTCTCACATTTCTCGTCTTAGGAGGACCGGGCCGGCGCCATGATGCGGAATCTCACTTCGTCAACAAGGGTATCTGCGGACGTCTGCTCTCCAGCATACAACCCACAGTGGTAGAGGCCAGTGATCCATCCAGTCTTTGGAGGGGTCAACATGAAATAGCCGGACTGGTCATTCATGGTCGTCATGACTCGGTCCTGTGCGACGGCATGTTGCGCTCCAGTCGTCTCGGATGTTTCCAGAAAACAGCGTGCGGTGAGGGGCACCGCATCGAACGAGGCCGACACCAGCCCAAAGACCAAATAGATCTCCTGTTGTGTGGTGGAAAAGCTATCTCCTGGGTTCAGGGGAATAAATTCGTGGGCGCCGGTGGGAAAATCGTCCCGCACGACCTTGCTCGCCGGGATGACAAATCGAAACCAACTGAAATCGGCGTCTCTGCCCATGAGCGACGCCCGAGGGTCCAGTGGTTTTTGCGGTTGAAACCGTACGGCGGCTCTTGCGTAGAGCTCTTCTTCCGGAGAGACTGTGGAAGGAGCAGGTTCCACGGACAGAGCGCGATCAGCCGCCGCGTGATCCGCCAGCTTTGCCAACTCCGGAGCATGGGGCCGCACCTTCTCTAGCCACCGTGAGAGCTTCCCTCTATCGAGCACACGCGTTCCAGCTGGGAGTGTTACATTCTTGTTGTGTTCTTCAAATCCGACGGCCGCGTCATAGAGGGTTTGAAAATGGACGAACGCGTCTTCCCATTGCTCTAGCTCCACGAGACACTGGCCCATCCGGAACACCGTGTCCGCATAGTCTTCGTCGTTGGGGTCGAGGTTGGACATCTTCCCAAACACGGTCAGCGCGTCTTTGCACCGGCCAAGCTGCATGAGAGTCAGCCCTAATTGATAATTGGCGAGGGCATCATTGGGATTGAGGGCCAGCATTCTTTGATAGATCGGTTCGGCCTCCTGATATCGACCTGTCGAGAAGAGTCTCCAAGCCTCTGCGCGAATGGCAGCCCATTCCTTGCGCTGAGTCCCTGTCATGTCTTTGGTCAGCACGGGGTCAAAACGTCTGCCTCGATCGATGGAGGTGCCATTGATTTGTGAGAGCAGATTCTTGGCCGGGAGCTCCAGCGGAGAGCCGGGGGGGACTTTGTGCAGCACATATTGCACGTCCGCTTCTGCGCCTTCATAGTTCAGCAGGTCAAATCGTGCACGGGCCAACGTCAAGCGCCAGCCGAGCATGTCCGGAGCGAGCTCCATCGCCTTCTTATACGATTCGAGCGATTCCTCAAGGCGATCGAATTTTCGAAGTTCTTGCGCGAGCCGCAGATGAACCAAGGGATTCTGAACATCGACCCCTGCAATGCGTCCTAACTCGGCGATGGATTCCTCTCCCTGTCCCGACCGAGTCAACACACTCCACTTGGCCCACCGGACATCCAACGCGGTTGGTGTTTTGGCAAGGACCGTTTCATAGGCCTCAACCGCCTCGCGGGGGCCTCGGGATGTGGCGAGAATATCGCCGCGTAGTTTGTGGAGCATGAGTGCGTGAGGATGGTCTTGAATCCCTTGGTCAAGGATCTCGATCGCAGGGTTGATCGCACCACTCTCCCACACCGCTTTCGCCTGTTCGGCGATGTGCTCCTCCGAACGTAACGGTGGCTCCTCCGCAAACGCAAAGGGACCCATCGTCAACGTTACAATAAGTGGCACGCCAAGAAGCATGGCGATGGAGTGATATCGTGCGCGGACGACAGTATCTTGCATCTGAAATGGCAACGATCTATTCATAAACGTGTGGACATTCTTTTATTGAGATGCACTATACCAAGAAGCAATGTGACGGTGAAATAAGCCACCGCGTCAGAAATTTGAAGAGCCGATGGCAGATAGCGTATGGTGTCAGACGAGAGCAAATATGAGATGGCGTATGGTCGATAGCATGTCGTAGAAACAACAGGACTTTCGTCGCTCGTGCTATTCAGCCATTCACCATCAGCTATACGCTCTTTTCTGTTCCGCGTACGTTTGTGCTGCATGAGGTCGGTCTTTAGGCAACGCTTTGTGTGTGGTCGAGATAAAAGGAGATCAGCGGTTTCTTTGTCTCGGATGCCTCCCGGCGCGATGGGCGCACCAGGAGGCCCGAGTGACTAGATGCAGGTATTCGTGGGCGGGGCCGGAGGGGAGGCCTGTTGTCGCAGGCCGGTGTCGAGTATGTTCTTGGCAATCGCCCGGCCGAGTGGCACGCCACCGATGTTATCGGTCGCTTTGAGCATTTTGTTCACGTTTTCTCCACTCGTCCCATCAAACCGCCAGTGCACTCCAAGAAAGATGCGACTCACTGAATTGTCGTACATCGCCTCCGCCATGCTGCTGTACTTGCGTGCGTGGCGCGTGCGGAGAGATCCGTCGCCGTCTGTGGTGATGCCATTGAGCTCATCGGAGACGAGCGTAAACTCGATATTATCTTCGGTCTTCGGGTCCGGGTGAGCGTAGAACAATCGCACCATCTCAAATGTAGCTGCTCCAAACGTAGCATGTCCACTTGGGTACGCTGGAAAAGGAGGAGTGAAAGCCGCCTTCAGTTCGTTGCTGCGCGGTGCGCCAAGCGGCTTCCAAAAGGGATCGCAAGGCGGTGTAATTTTCTTGTCCGGTGTCGCGGCTGGTCCGGTCGATTTGTCGTCTTCGCGGATACCGACGACTGGGCGCCAGAGATCGAAGCAATA
>JANYEF010000174.1 GCA_025363325.1 Nitrospira sp.
TAAAAATCCGCCAGAACTGGTGCTCTGCGGCTAATTTTTCTAATCCGGTTCCGGGATCGGTAATGGCGAGAAACTGTTCACCCGCTTGGGGGCCCTTGCTCCTGTGAACAAGTTCCCAAAAGTGGGCAAAGAGGGACATGACTTCAATGGTCCCGCCCGATTTGCTGGCGAGGATGAATAGGCTTCGTGCCGGGTCGATCGCCCGCGTGACCTGTCGAACCCAGCCTGGAACGGTGGAATCGAGGACCCACAAGCGAGGGAATCCACTGCTTGACCCAAATGAGGACCGCAGAACTTCCGGTCCCAAGCTGCTGCCACCCATCCCAAGCAGGACCACATCGCGGATGCCGCGTTTCTTGGCCGAAGCGGCAAAGGTCCGCAACTCCTCGGTCCGATCTTTCATGTACTCGATGATGGTCAGCCAGCCGAGGCGGTTGGTGATGTCGGTGGTGTCTTGCTTCCAGAGTCGATGGTCGCGGGCCCACAGTCGCTCGACCGCATGAGAGGAGGAGAGTCGTGCGTCCCCTGCAGCGACGAGGGATTGAAGTTCCGATGAGAACGATTGATCCATCTGGAGTTTCATGGCAAGCCTTTCTAGTATTGTAGATATCGGATGAGAGAAACACAAACATGAGGCCTCACCTATGTCGGCGTGGTTCGACGGATGAGAAAGGGCCCGTCTTCTGCGATTGTCTCGGCGGAACTTGCACATGATCGAGAGAGACAGTGCGATGTAGGGGAGGCGATGATGGGGGAGTTTCCTTCCCGTAGGTCTGAAGCCAAGGGGCAACCCGCTGGGAATAGGTTCGTCGTAGCAGTGGGTCGGCGATTGCCGGAGAATCGCTCATCAATTATGCGGGCTGCTCAAAAAGGCCAGACTTCACACCCACCCGCCCTTGGCGAGTGAAGACCGGAGGCGTACCCTCTTGAGCACAATAAGGATCTGAACGATGCGGGAACGCTGCACGGGAAAAGGCGCGTCACGGCGCGCCAAGGGCGGGTGAGAAAAGCGACTTTTTCAGCAGCCTGCTAGGTTTCTTCCTTTCGATCATCGAGCGTTGCTAAGGTCAGCGCCACCGAGTTCTGTTCGTGTAGCGCGCCAACGATGGTGACCGGCGTCCCCTTCTCGACTCGGTCATAGAGAAGGGCCATGTGCGGATTGTCGAGCATGACACACCCCAATGTTTGGGCCATTAGTTCATTCTCAACTCCGTGGATTTCGATGTGTCCTCCGATGGCTCTCGATGGCGGGATCTGCCCCGTCTTCCGCCCGAATTGGTAACGTCGTCGATCGTCTTCGTTGGGGTAGTCAAGGACCAGGGCACGGTAAAACTGAGTCTGCCCCTGCCCGCGTTTGTTGTTGATCCGATAGCGACCTTCCGGGGTGGCGCCATCGCCCTGATACAGCTTCTCTCGAATGCCATTGAACCCAAGCCGGACGGGGTATGACAACACCTTCTTTCCGTTTCTGTAGAGGGTCAACACTCGATCCGCCTTGTTGATGACAATCGCCGAGGTTCGATGAATATGTGACCAGATGATCGTGTCCTGGGCCATCTGTTGCCATCGACTGATTCGATCGCGATCGGCGTACCGCCCCAATTCACTGATCAGTATGGCCGCTTGCGTCGCCAGATTCTGTGCAGCCTGGTCAGACGCGCCGAGAGAACGATCGTACTGACCCTGTTCATAGAACGCATGGGCCTGCTTCATGAGTAGGTCGGTTTCAACGGGGTTCTGTCCCAATACCAGCCGACTATCAATGGCACTGATTTGCTGGGTCATGATCCGGAATCGATCTTCGACCCGGGCGATCTTGCCTTGCGCTGAGCGGCGGAGCGATTCACGTTCCTTCGTGAGGCGGGCGACCGTGTGGGACCCTTCTTCTTGTAGCCGGCGAAGGGCAACTTCCAAGTCATTGGGCTCCCACGGCCAACGGATCAGATCTTCATCGGCCTGGACACGAGCTTTTAGGGCCATCCACTGCTGTGCGAACTGGGTATAGTCGATCGGCGAGAATTCCGCTGCCCGTAATTCCATCAAGTCTCGATCAATGTTCTCAACTGCCTCGATCACGTCTTGAGGCACCGCCTCCACGCAGCCAGAGAGGGAGCCGGCTAGCGCCAAGGCGCCCCACCCCCAAACCGCCCATGTGAGTCGTGGAGAATGGCTAGACATATAGCAAGTCTACCGTACTTCGTTTTTTTGGGGCAGAGGGTCTTCCTTTTCCGATCCTGCCAAGGGCTACCCCGATTTCTCGGGCGACGGCCTGACTCTTTTCGTGAATGACTTTCGCCTTAGTCTGTGCGGTCGGATCGTCTGCTGTGTCAATTGTCATCTGCGCTTGATTGAGAGACAACTTAACGCATCCTGTTGAACTTGATAGAGTCATTTGTGTACTCGCAACCCGTTGACTCACAATGAAGTCGCATTGAGTTTCACATTCACGTCGGAGACACCTTGACGTCTACGAAACGCCGCGTTGCCATTAGCTTCCAAAGTGGGCACTAGCTTTCTACGGACGTTACTGATTTCCTTCCTCTCTAATAGAGCCGATGGAGAGTCAACGTTCAATTCATGTTCGATTTTCATTAACACTCTTCCACGCAAGATGGGGAGAGTTCTAGTTAATGCGCAAGGGTAATGCCAGATACGGCATAACAAGGGCTGGGAAGAATCTGAGCTGTTGCAGCAATTAGTGGTCTGGAATATTGCGCGGCTAATGAAATCCTGGGGCAATCTAGTCTGTCAGCGGCAAAATCGCCTCAATACGAAAGAGTTATCAATGGGTTAAGACTGCTGCCTTTTGGAATATTAGCAGCTGCAGAAAACGATGTTGGCACGTGAGAAATTCAAGGGTCCGCGCGTGCAGCACAAGCCCGATCTGTCTGGTCCATCTGGTGAGTCTCATGCTAACAAACAAACCAGACAGATCGAACAGACCAAATGAACAAGACAGGCTGGCGGACTTTTCGAGCATCCCGTTAGAGAGGATGTACCTCATGATGGTCTTGGACAAGGTGAAGGTGGTTGTTCCTGAACGGATTGCACGCAGTTTGACAGGGTGCCACCCCGTCCCTATAATGTCCCGCTCATCTATGAGTCTTCTTAGGCAAGGAGTGATCGTATGTCGTTTACATCTGCGCAGCCATCGAACCTCAAGAAAAAACGTGAGCATGGGTTCCGTAAACGGATGAGCACGAAGAATGGTCGGAAGGTCTTGGCTCGTCGTCGCGCGAAGGGGCGGGCCCGCTTGACCGTATAGGCTGAGCGACGCTGGCTAGGGCTTCGCGAAGGAATCTTCGCCCTCCGTACGTGCCCCGGACAAGGTAGTTCCCTACACAGGATGACGGTGTGTAGTCATGACCGAGTCTGGAGATCTGGTCTCGAAGGAGAAGTCCTGTGCGAACTAGCCTTCTCCTAGGATGATGGCAATGTCGCAGGGTGGGGGTGACAGGGGTCTATTTCTCAAACGCAGCCGCGACATCGAGTTTGCTAAGCAGCACGGACGTCGTATCTCGACGGCTCTGTTTAATGTGGTGATTTGCCGAACAGACGTGAGTATCAGCCGGGTCGGTATTGTAGTGGGGAAACGATTTGGGGGAGCCGTCAGCCGAAATCGGGTGAAGCGCTTGTTTCGAGAGCTCACACGTCAGCTACGCGGTCAACTGCTCCCTGGACATGCCCTTGTGGTCTTCCCCAAGCGGAATTCGATTGCGCAACCGTTTGCCGTCTTGAAAGAGGCATGGCTGTCGTCGCTCCAGCGCCAGCGCCTGTTTCGCATCCATGAGGACTAGCGTACGAGAGGGCTATCTCCCTGTGCTTGGCGGCTATCGATATTGGATCTCGCCGTTCCTTGGCCAGTCTGTCGTTCTGAGCCGACCTACCGTCTGCTGAAATGTCATCCGTTTCATCTTGGGGGAATAAGTCCTGTGAAGTAGTAGGGTTTTAATTGTTCACATCGGGTAACGGTCTAATATGGATAAACGCGTTGTCATCTTTCTCATATTGTCGGTAGTGCTCATCCTGGGATATGACGTGGTCCTCAAGAAGATGGGGTGGCTTCCTGAGTCGCCGCCTGCTCAGGACGG
>JANYEF010000175.1 GCA_025363325.1 Nitrospira sp.
GGTGGACACCTACATTCCGACGCCCGAGCGCCCCATCGATAAGCCATTCCTGATGCCGATCGAAGACGTATTCACCATCAGTGGCCGCGGGACCGTGGTGACGGGGCGTATCGAGCGGGGGATCGTGAAGGTGGGGGACGAGATCGAGATTGTGGGCTTGCGACCGAACCAGATCACCATTGTGACGGGCGTCGAGATGTTTCGGAAGGTGCTCGATGAGGGGCAGGCGGGCGATAACGTCGGGGTGCTGCTGCGCGGCACGAAGAAGGAAGATGTGGAGCGGGGCATGGTGCTGTCGAAGCCGAAGAGTATCACGCCGCATACGAAGTTCAAGGCGGAGATCTATGTGCTGGCCAAAGAGGAAGGCGGGCGGCATACGCCGTTCTTTAATGGCTACCGGCCGCAGTTCTACTTCCGGACGACCGATGTGACCGGGGTGATGTCGTTGAATCCGGGGGTGGAGATGGTGATGCCGGGGGACAATGTGAGCGTCACGGGGGAGCTGATTAGCCCGATCGCGATGGATCAAGGCCTGCGGTTCGCGGTGCGCGAGGGTGGCAAGACGGTCGGCTCCGGTGTCGTGACCGAAATTCTAGCGTAATGATTGGCCGGATGAATAGAGGAATCAATGGTTAAGGTTGAACAAAGAATCAGGATTCGGTTGCGCGGGTTTGATTACCGCGTGTTAGACCAGTCGGTAGCGGAAATCGTTGAGACTGTCCGACGGAGCGGGGCGAAAATTGTGGGGCCGATTCCGCTTCCTACGCGCATTGAGAAGTTTACGGTGCAGAGTTCCACGCATGCAGATAAGAAGGCTCGTGAGCAATTCGAAATCAGAACGCACAAGCGTTTAATGGACATCATGGACGCGACTCCTGAAACCATGGATTCCCTGATGAAGTTGAACTTGGCTGCCGGCGTGGATGTCGAGATTAAGCTCTAAGGGGAGATGACTGACAAGGAATGTCACACATGACGAACGGGTTGTTAGGTAAAAAACTGGGGATGACCCAGATATTCGACGAGACGCGGTTTACGCCTGTGACGGTAATTGAGGCGGGCCCTTGTCGCGTGGTCACAATCAAGACAAAAGAGCGAGATGGTTATGAATCCGTCCAGTTGTCTTTTGGCGAAGTAAAAGAACGCAAGTTGTCCAAGGCTGAACTGGGACATCTGAAGAAGACGGAGGCTCCAGCCACCCGAGTACTCAGAGAGTTTCAAAAAGTCGGTGAAGTGGTGGTAGGGCAATCTATCAAAGTCGATATCTTTAAAAAAGGCGACTGGGTAGATGTCATCGGTATTTCGAAGGGAAAGGGATTTCAGGGGGTGGTGAAGCGGCATCATTATGCCGGTGGTCCTGAATCTCACGGATCCATGTTCCACCGTCATCCCGGTTCGATGGGTGCGAGTTCGTACCCTTCACGTGTCTGGAAAGGAAAGACCTTGCCTGGGCACATGGGGGCGAAGCGAATCACGGTTCAGCGATTGAAAGTTATTGAGTCCAGGCCTGATGAGAACTTGCTGTTCGTTCGAGGGGCAATCCCTGGTGCGGCAAATGGACTGATCATGGTGAGAAAGTCGAAGAAGGGGTAGGGCATGCCCACGGTTGATGTCGTTGACTTGAAGAGACAGAAAGTCGGGTCCGTCGATCTTCCTGAGGAAGTGTTTGGCTGTAAGCTACACACGGCCTTAGTTCATGAAGCGGTGGTGATGCAGCGTGCCTGTGAGCGTCAGGGTACGGCATCAACATTGCGGCGAGGAGAAGTGGCGGGTTCTGGAAAGAAACCATGGAAACAAAAGCATACTGGGCGGGCGCGGGCAGGGTCGATCCGCTCTCCTGTATGGCGTCATGGCGGGTCGGTGTTCGGACCAAAGCCGCGTGATTATTCCTACAGCATGCCGAAAAAGAAATATCGCGCAGCGCTTCAAAGCGCACTTTCGGCAAAGTTAGCCGATGGACAAGTAGTAATTGTGTCGAATCTATCGTTGGACCAACCAAAGACGAAATTGTTGGCCCAAGCGCTGACCAACTTTGGTGCTGGGGCGTATGCGTTGATTGTGGCAGGTGCGGGGCATGCTGGATTGGCGCAAGCTGCAGGCAATCTTCCTAATGTGTGTGTGGTGGGGCCTGAAGGATTGAACGTCTACGATATTGTTCGAGCTGAATTGATTCTGATTCTTGAGCGCGAGTTGCCACGAGTGAAGGAGGTCTGGGCATGAAAGCAGGTCTCCATGGCATTCTCTTGCAGCCGCTGCTGACAGAAAAGATCACGGCGATGCGGGAAAGCAACAACACGGTGGGTTTTCTCGTTCACCGGGATGCAAATCGTCTCCAGATTAAGCAAGCGGTCGAGACGTTGTTGAAGGTGAAGGTTGAGCGAGTGAACGTAATAAATGTTCGCGGGAAGGTGAAGCGATTGGGGCGTTTCTCTGGTAAGCAATCGGATTGGAAAAAGGCCTTCGTCAAGCTCAAACCAGGCGAAAAGTTAGAGCTCTACGAGAGCGCATAGCGGGACATTGCACCAGGCTGATCTCGGTGTGTTGGAAGGACGACTGTAGCATGGGAATCAAAGTATACAAGCCAAGGACGCCAGGACGCCGCGGAATGACTGCGGTGACGACCGAAGAGCTCTCGAAGAAGAGGCCGGAGAAATCGCTCACCTCATTCCGTCGCAGTACAGGCGCCAGGAACAACGATGGGCGAACGACTGTACGTTTCCGTGGAGGTGGGCATAAACGGCTCTATCGAAAGATTGATTTCCGGCGAGACAAGACCGGAATCCCCGGTACCGTTGCTGCGCTTG
>JANYEF010000176.1 GCA_025363325.1 Nitrospira sp.
GACTGGATCAGGCAAGACCTTTACCATGGCCAATGTGGTCGCGCAGGTGCAGAAGCCCACGTTGGTGCTGGTCCAGAACAAGACGCTGGCCGGCCAGCTCTACCAAGAGTTCAAACAGTTCTTCCCCCACAACGCGGTGGAGTATTTCGTCAGCTATTACGATTACTACCAGCCGGAAGCCTATATTCCACAAAGCAACACGTACATCGCCAAGGACGCATCCGTCAACGATGCGATCGATCAGATGCGGCATGCGGCGACCTCCGCGCTGCTCCAACGGAACGACGTGCTGATCGTCTCATCGGTCTCCTGTATTTACGGCCTGGGGTCGCCGGAGGTCTATCACGAGATGGTGGTCTTCCTCGAAGAGGGAATGGAGATTCGGCGGGAAAAGATTCTGGCTAAACTGGTTGAGATTCAATATGCCCGCAACGATATGGATTTTCACCGCGGAACTTTCCGTGCCCGCGGCGACGTCATCGAGATTTTTCCGGCTTCGAATGAAGCGGTGTCCGTGCGGATCGAGTTGTTCGGTGACGTGGTCGATGCTATTCACGAAATTGATCCGCTCACGGGGAAGTCGCTCAGGAAGCTTCCGAAAGTCGCGGTCTATCCGAACACGCATTATCTCATTGCGCCGGATCGGTATGAGCGGGCGATTACAGGCATCGAAGAGGAACTGGACGAACGCGTCGCCTATTTCAAGAAACAGAATCAGCTCGTGGAAGCTCAGCGGATCGCACAGCGCACCAAGTTCGATCTTGAAATGATTCGGGCGATGGGGTACTGCCATGGCATTGAGAACTACTCGCGGCATCTCAGTGGCCGCGCGCCCGGTGAGCAGCCTCCGACGCTCATCGACTATTTCCCCAAAGACTTTCTGCTGATCGTCGACGAATCCCATGCGACGATTCCCCAAGTGGGTGGGATGTACGAGGGCGACTATTCGCGGAAGCGTACATTGGTCGAGTACGGATTCCGGTTGCCGTCGGCGATCGATAACCGGCCGCTCAGGTTTGTCGAATTTGAGCGCTGTCTCACGCAGGTGGTATGCGTCTCCGCGACACCAGGCCCCTACGAGCTGGGGCATGCGGCTGGAGAAGTTGTCGAGCAGATCCTTCGCCCGACCGGTCTGATGGATCCGGTCATTGAGGTGCGACCGGCCAAAGGGCAGGTGGATCATCTCCTCGGCGAAGTGCGGGCTGAAGTGGCGCAGGGAGGGCGTGTGCTGATCACCACGCTGACGAAGCGTATGGCGGAAGACTTGAGCGAGTACTACCACGATCTTGGTATCAAGGTGCGGTATCTGCACTCTGACATCAAGACGTTGGAGCGGGCTGAAATCATACGCGATCTGCGGCGCGGGATTTTCGACGTGCTGGTGGGGATCAATCTCTTGCGTGAAGGGCTGGATCTCCCCGAGGTCACCCTGGTTGCGATTCTCGATGCGGATAAGGAAGGGTATCTTCGGTCCTATCGATCGTTGATCCAGACGTCCGGGCGGGCAGCGAGGAACGTGCGGGGCCATGTGATTCTGTACGGTGATGTCGTCACCGCTTCCATGCAAATGGCGATCGACGAGACCGGGCGCCGGCGCACGATTCAGGCTGACTATAATGCCAGACACGGCATCGTGCCTACGAGCATCAAGAAGGACGTCCTGTCCCTCGAATATGCCACGGCGGACATGGATGAGGTGCAACTGGATTTGGCCGCGGAGTCGCCGGCCGTCTATAGAACAGAGGAAGCGACCGAACAGATCATCAAGCGGCTGGAAACGGAAATGAAAGCCGCCGCCAAGGAGTTGGAGTTTGAACGGGCCGCGGCGCTCCGAAACCGGATTCGAGCGTTGAAGATGAAGGAGTTAGAGTTGAAGCCAGAGGTCTAGCCTCCTGCTAGACGTTCTTGTAGAGATAAATTCCAAGGAACATGCCGAGGAGACTGAGGAGGTTGATTTTTAGAACGAAGCCAATGGTGAACTTGAGGAGGACCAGATCGATGGTCAGCGGCTCGGTGATACCGAGGACAAAGTTGGTGGCGAAGACCGTTTGAATGGTGCCATGTGGGGCCATGACCCGGAGGATTTCCCCCAGTACTCCGCCCAATAGTCCACCGATGAGCACGAAAATGAGTAGAATCCAGGGTGATTTTTTCACGGCAACCGCCTTGCGGCTCTCTGTGTAGTTCCACGGAGTTATCAGCCGACCATAGCGAAAGGCCTAGGACATGTCAACAAAATGTGGCCTCCCATTCCCTTGACTTCATCCCGCCTCGTCCTTTAGACTCCCCAGTGCTATTTTGCTAGAGTTTTCTAGGCGATCGGAGATCTGGGGTTAAGGCTTCGATTGCCTTTTTCTTTGTGGCGCTATGCTGGATTCTCTCAGCGAAAAATTCGAGAAGATCTTCAAGAAGCTGCGCGGTTCTGGGGTCCTCACCGAACAGAACATCGCGGAAGCTTTGAAAGAAGTTCGCCTCGCGCTGCTCGAAGCCGACGTCAACTTCAAAATCGTCAAGGACTTCATCGAGCGGGTTCGCGAAAAGGCAGTTGGGCAGGAAGTCCTCCAGAGCTTGACCCCTGGTCATCAGGTCGTGAAGGTCGTCTGGGAGGAGCTGCGGGAGATGATGGGCCGCGAGCGAGCTGGTCTGGCTCTGGCCTCGAATCCCCCTACCGTCGTCATGATGGTGGGACTCCAGGGCGCTGGAAAGACGACGACCTGCGGTAAGCTCGGGCGGTACTTCAAGGCTCAAGGGAAACGGGTCCTCCTGGTTGGGGCGGATCCTCGCCGTCCGGCAGCCGGCGACCAGTTGGCGAGCCTTGGTCGTGACCTTGAGATCGACGTGCATCGAGCCGATCAGGCACAGGCTGCCCAAGCGGATGTCGTTCGCATCTGCCAGGCTGGTGTCGAACGGGGACGCAATCAGGGGTATGATCTCGTCGTACTGGATACCGGTGGGCGTCTCCACATTGATGATGAGTTGATGGGGGAGTTGGTGGCGGTGAGAGCCGCCGTGCAACCGCACGAAGTTCTCTTGGTGGCAGATGCCATGACGGGCCAAGATGCGGTCACGATGGCGAGCCAGTTCGATCAACGTATCGGACTGACCGGTATCATTCTGACCAAAGTTGAAGGCGATGCCCGGGGCGGGGCGGTGCTGTCTATCCGAGCGGTGACTGGCAAGCCGATCAAGTTCCTGGGCGTGGGCGAGAAGCTGGATGCGCTTGAGTTGTTTCATCCGGATCGGATGGCCTCGCGCATCCTCGGAATGGGCGACGTGCTCTCGCTGATCGAAAAGGCCCAAGAAACCTTTACGCTTGAGCAGGCGGAGGATGCGCAGAAGCGACTGACCAGCAATACCCTCACGCTGGAGGGTTTTCGTGCTCAGCTGGGGCAGGTCAGCCGCATGGGTTCGTTAGATCAGATTTTGGGGATGCTGCCAGGCGGTCAGAAACTCAAGGGGGCGATGGAAGGGCAGATGCCCGAACGAGAGATGAAACGAGTCACGGCCATGATTGACTCGATGACAATTCGCGAGCGGCGCGATCATACGCTCATCAATGGAAGCCGAAAAAAGCGGATTGCCCGCGGAAGCGGGACGAAGGTGGAAGAGGTGAATCGGCTGATTAAACAGTTTCTCTCGGCGAGAAAAATCGCCAAGGCTATGGCAGGGTCGGGAGGGCGCCGGCAACTGGCGCAACTTATGCGCTCCAGGTAAGCGTCGTTAACAATCATCACGGGTATTTTGTACAGTAGGAGGAATTTAGTGGCTGTTCATTTGAGATTGACGAGGACAGGACGACATAAGCGACCGCTCTACCGCGTCGTGGCGGCGGATTCCCGGAAGCCGCGCGACGGGCGGTTCCTGGAAATTCTTGGGATTTTCGATCCTTTGAAGGAGCCGGCGGTGCCGGAGCTGAAGCAAGAGCGGGTATTGAGCTGGTTGCGCCAGGGAGCCCAGCCGACCGTCACAGTCAAGACCCTGCTCCGCCGTTGTGGCGTCTGGAAGACGTTTGAGGCAGAGAAAGCGGCAGAGAAAGCGGCGAAGAAGAAGGTCGCCTAGTCTGTGACCACGGCTCAGGCAGATCTGATAACGATCGGCAGGATCGAGCGCCACTTCGGTGTGCGCGGCGAGTTCAAGGTACGATCGTTGAGCGATGTGCCTGGCCGGTTAGAGCACCTCACTCAGGTTCAGGTCCTGGAGCCGACGGGGCAGACAGTCGAGAAGACGGTGGCTCATGTGCGTCGCGCTGGCTCGACCTACATCATGGGTCTTGTTGGTGTAACGACGCCGGAAGAAGCCATGGCGTTGCGCGGAGGGTTGATCCAAGTGCCGCGTTGTTCAGCGGCGACGTTGGCTGCGGACGTGTATTTTGAGTGCGACCTCATTGGGATGACGGTCGAGAACGAGCGGGGCGACGAGGTTGGAGTGGTGGAGACGATTTTGGAGATACCGGAGAATCACGTCTTCGTCGTTCGCAAGGGCACGGAGGAAGTCCTCATTCCGGCTGCGAAGAGCTTTGTGACCTCGGTGGATCTCGTGCGTCGCAAGATGATGGTTCGCGGGATTGACGACTTGGTTGAGGATCGCCATGCGGTGTGACATCCTAACCCTGTTTCCCGACATGGTGGCGCCGGTGCTCGGTCAGAGCATTCTCAAGCGAGCACAGGAAAAAGGTCTCTTGCACGTTCATGTGCGCAACTTGCGCGACTATACACTCGATCGCCACAAGGTGGCGGATGACGTGCCCTATGGCGGAGGGGCCGGGATGGTGATGAAGGCGGAGCCTATTTTGCGTGCGGTGGAACAGATTCAGGCCGACTATGCACAGGCCGGTGAACAGATTCGGTTGTTGTTTCCGTCCCCGCACGGTCGCCCGTTCACGCAGGCCTATGCGAAAAATCTGGCGGCCGACACACGTCGACTCGTCATTCTCTGTGGCCACTACGAAGGGGTCGATGAGCGGGTGCGTCTCGCCTTGCATCCGGAAGAGATTTCCGTCGGAGACTATGTATTGACCGGAGGCGAGTTGCCGGCGCTGGTGCTCATTGATGCCGCAGCCCGTTTGGTCCCTGGCGTCTTGGGTGATCCGGAGTCAATCGAGGAAGAGTCTTTTACGGATGCGTTACTCGAATATCCGCACTATACGAGACCGGCGGAGGTTCGAGGGATGCCTGTGCCAGAGGTGTTGCTTTCAGGACATCACGAGGCCATTCGTCTGTGGCGTCGGAAGGAATCCCTGCGAAGCACGTATCAGAGACGGCTGGATCTTTTGCAAGATCGGGTCTTGAGTCTCGA
>JANYEF010000220.1 GCA_025363325.1 Nitrospira sp.
AATTTTGACCTCGGTCTCCGTGTCGATATTGGACGTGGCCTCATCGAACATGACGATCGGAGGGTCCTTCAGGATCACACGGGCGATCGAGACACGCTGCCGCTGCCCGACGGAAAGTTTGACGCCGCGCTCTCCAATCCAGGTATTGTACCCCTCCGGAAGAGCCATGATGAAGTCATGCGCGCGTGCTACCTTCGCCGCTGCCTCCACCTCGTCCTGCCCGGCTAAGAGATCACCGTATAGAATATTCTCTCTCACCGTGCCATTGAACAAGAAGGGCTCTTGCTGGACCAGCCCAATTTGGCTTCGAAGAAATGCCAAGGGCAGCTCGCGGATATCGTACCCATCGATGGTAATCGATCCTTGCGTCACATCGTAAAACCGCATCAGCAATTTGAGCGTCGTGCTCTTTCCCGCCCCGCTCGGGCCGACAAGCGCGACGCGCTCTCCAGCGTGGACGGATATCGTGACGTCGGTCAAGATCGGCGCATCGGCTCGATAATGAAACCCTACACGATGGAAGTCGACCTCTCCTCGTAATCGAGTGACTGGTACGTGAGCGTCGGGGCGATCCCGGACCTCCGGAACGAGATCGAGCACTTCGAACACCCGTTCACTTGCGGCCAAGGCATGCTGCAGCATGTGATTGACGGAGTGAATCTGATTGATCGGCACATAGAAAAGCGCAAGATACGAAATGAACATCACGAGTTCGCCCACGGAAAGACGGTGCTGCAAGACTTCGGCGGTGCCGAACCAGAGCACCATGGCTCCGCCAAGACTCCCGATCAGCATCATACCTGGGGAGTAGTAGGACCAGAGATACATGGCCTTCAAGGTATCTTGCCGACAACGATCGCTCTTCCGGCCAAATCGCTCTTCCTCGTAGGGCTGACGATTGAAACCCATCGTCTCCCGGATACCTGCCAGCACGTCTAGCAAGAGGGCGTTCAGTTCGGCCGACCCTTTTCGAATCGCGCGATAGTAATCATGGATACGTTTGGTGAACAGCGCCGCTCCCACTACCAAGAGGGGTATCGGCACGAGCGCCAACAGCGCGAGCTTCCAATTGAGCATGAACAGCACGATCATGATCCCGATCAGCGTCAGCCCCGCCGTAATGATCTCTTCGAGCCCGTCGACGAAGATGCGCTGCATGTGCTCGGTATCGTTCAGCACCCGCGACATGATCTCGCCCGTTGGACGATTCTCATAGAAACTGATCGAGAGTCGCTGAAGTGCGGAGAACACCTGGACATGCAGGTCATGGACGACTTGCTGCTCCAGCCCATTGTTCAGACGGATGCGGATCGACCCGCACAGGTTCCGCAGCACATAGGCGGCACAGAGCCCCAGAAATACCCATACCAGGAGCTGGGTCTGACCGGCCTGGATTACGTCGTCAATGATCACCTTGATCAGCCACGGAGGGATCAATTCGAATGCGGTCGCCAAACCGGCAAACAGGAAGGTGCCGACCACCATGGAACGGTGTGGGCTGAGATACTGGAGCACTCGAAGCAGGATTTTCACTAGCGCAGGATCTTCACGGCAAGTGAACCAGGATTATTCATGAATGCCGTCGCGAAATCGTTTAGAAGCCAGGTAAGGGGCAAGTGACACGAGGCGAGAGGGAAGACATTCCTTCTGGTCACCCCTAGCCTCTAGCCCCGTGGCTCTCGCCTGAATTTCGGCGATTGTAGCAGATATTCATGAATGGTCCGGGTTAAATCGAGGGGATGGGATCGTGTTTCCAGTACTTACCAAATTCGTGGAGTTGAGTGAGCGTCGACATATCGGTCATCCGATCCAAAAACAGCTTACCGATGAGATGATCCATCTCGTGTTGTATACAGACCGCATAGAGACCGGTCGCTTCGAAATCCATCGATTTACCATGACGATCCAGCGCCTTCACTCTCACGACTGACGGCCTCGTGACCTTTCCCCTTAACCCATCAACGCTTAAACAGCCCTCCCAGTCTTCGACTAGCTGCGGACCATAGAAGATAATCTTAGGATTGATGAGAACGGTTTTGGGAAATCCGTCTTCCCCTTCACAGCCCAGCACAACCAGCTGAATCGAGCGCCACGCCTGCGGTGCTGCCAGACCAATCCCTGGTTCATCCAGCATCGTCTCAAGCATATCGTCGATGAATTGCTGCATGTCGTACGTGCGAATGTCGCGAGGATCAACCGGGGCCGCAATCTGTCGCAAGACGGGATTTCCGAGCTTGGCAATCGGGAGCAGAGACATAGACCCTTCCTATCATCCTTCTATCGAGTAATGAGACGCGAGGGTGAGCTCTCAAAATATAACACAGGGTTTTTCGCCCCTGCAAGGTACAGCAGCACCAGGCTGGACGAGCGAACTGGGAGAAAGTTCGAGGTTCGAAGTTCGAGGTTTCCGGAGCGTCGAACCCAGAACCTCGAACCTCGAACTTCGAACCTCGCGCTCGACTAGCGAGCACGCGCAGGCCGCTTCGGATCAGGCATTTCGAAGCTATCCTTCTCTCCGTTCCACCAATCCAACCATTCGGTCGTCCAGTCTTGACGGTCCTGTTTGGTCGACGTCTCCCAATCGTGGAACTCCGATTCATGCCGGGTCAGAATCCAGAGCGACTGCACCGCTGAGAGTGCGACAAACCGTTCCTCATCGGGAATCATCCCGATCAGAACCGGTATTACCGCCTTCTCTCTGACATACCGAGCCTCGAACGCGGCGGCCTTCCGAATCGACGAATTCTGATCCTTGGCCATCACCTCAATCGCGTCCACGGCTTTGGCCGCATCCAATCGCACGGCCACCCGCAATGCATGTTCGCGCACCCGTGGGATCTCGTTCGGCTCCTTGGCCGCTGCGACGAGAGCCGGAACCGCCGAAGCCGCCTTCAACATCGAAATTATTTCAATGACGTTGTAGCGAATGCGCGGGCCCGGCATGGTCAACCCTTTGGCCAAGACCGGCACGGATGGCTCGCCGAGATGCACAAATTCCCCCATCGCCCAAAACTCTTGTGCACCTTCCAGCAATGGCAGCAGGGCTTCCGCCCGCTGGACCTCTTCGGCCGACAACGGTTTCGTATTCTGTGGGACGGATTCAGCCGAAAGATCCTGTCCCTTCGGAGGTGCCTCGTAGGGCACCTGGACGGGGATGACCCATCTTTTCTCAGAAACCTGTCCGATGGGCAGGCTCCCAGGTTCAGCCCACAGGGTCTGGGCCATTCCCAATAGCAGTGCCATCAGGACGATCATCCAGCGGCAAGAGCGTCGTAGCTGTACGGTCATCCCCTCTCCCCCCTCCATTAGTCTCACTACGGCGATGGACAATTTCATACAATACAGGCAACACTACCAGAATCAACACCGCTGCCGTCAGCATTCCTCCCACCACGACTAGCGCGAGCGGTTTCTGTGCTTGCGATCCAATGCCTGTCGCCAGTGCGGCAGGCAATAGCCCAATGGCCGCGCCCAACGTCGCCATGAGGATCGGACGCATCTGCACATCGGCCCCCTTC